>JAFMJX010000074.1 GCA_017853235.1 Chitinophagaceae bacterium
CATTCATTTTTTTTACATGTGCCGCTATGTGCAAAGCTTGGCTCAAACGTTCAGCACTTACACTTAATGGATAAGTATTATTTTTTAACACATTTCCAAAAATCAAGTATTTTATAATGTCATCATAATATCCTTTGACTGCATTCACTGTAGTATGTGATTTCACTCCTAATGCATAAGCGTGTGCTTCCACTTTTTTTAATTCCTCTTCGGTAAATCCTCCAGTGTTCACAATCACACTATGCACTTCTAATCCTTTATCTTCGGATAAATATTTTACACAAAAGGTGGTATCTAACCCACCACTAAATCCTAAAACAACTTTTTCCATAATATTATTTTTTGCTCCACCAATTCGTTAATTTGTTTTGTAACCAACCACCTGATGCTGATTTTTTTTCTTCTGTCACTTTGGGTTCATATAACATAGCTGTACACATACAATTTTTGCGATCCTTGCTCATTAATATGTCATAATTCACACAACTCTTACATCCTGCCCAAAATTCAGCGTCATCAGTTAACTCGCTGTAAGTGACAGGTTCATATCCTAGTTCGCTATTAATTTTCATTACTGCTAATCCTGTAGTCAAACCAAACAATTTAGCATTGGGATATTTTTCACGCGACAATTGAAAAATAGTTTGTTTGATTTTTTTTGCAATACCACTTTTTCTAAAAGGAGGTGCTACAATCAAACCACTATTCGCAACAAATTGACCATGTTGCCAGGCTTCAATGTAACAAAATCCTACCCACTCACCCGTATCTGTATGTGCAATCACAGCTTTGCCCTCTTCTATTTTTTGCGCCACATATTCGGGGCTTCTTTTAGCAATGCCTGTGCCGCGTGCTTTTGCGGAAGATGCCATTTCATCTGTAATGGCAGTAGCATAGGAAGTGTCGCCACTATGGGCTATACGAACTATTATGTTTTGTTCCAATGATGTAAACGGTTTAAATGAATGAACAGTTTTGGCTTCAGTTAAGAATATTTCGGGGCTTTTTCCACTGATAGGGGCAAGTGCCAATTGCTCGTCCTATCAGAATCCACGTCGGCATCTAGCCGCAAGCGGCAACCTAATAGGGCTGTTCAAAACAGGGATAGTGGCTAATAAAGCACTATCTAAAGGAGTAAAAAAATATACCTGTTTCATTTATAAAATCCTGTTTAAGGAATGAATTGTAAAAGTATTAAATAAATATAGAAGTAGCGGGGGTTTAACCGTATAATTTACTAAAAAGCCCTTTTTGGGACTGATTTTGATAAAAATATGAATGCCTGTTAGTTTTTGAATGCCGCCAATCCTACTTAAATTTGTATTCAGATACCCCAAAACGCAACCCTTTTATTCAAATCAAACATCACTCTATGAAAAAAATAAACACCTACACCTGCATGGTATGCTTTATGTTATTGACAGCTTGTAATAGTGTTAATTCAAACAATAATATGACCGATACTAGCGACTCAAAAAAAGCAGACACAGTGGCGAGTTTACCTTCAACAGCCCACTATGAAATTGCCTATCTAGATAATAAA
This sequence comes from Chitinophagaceae bacterium, assembly GCA_017853235.1. Taxonomy (GTDB): domain Bacteria; phylum Bacteroidota; class Bacteroidia; order Chitinophagales; family Chitinophagaceae; genus Sediminibacterium. Next base: position 1,544 of record JAFMJX010000074.1, read on the forward strand.
AAAGATCCTTCCTGCGGAATGCCTGTGACAGCTGGGGTAAGCGACACCGCACATTACGATCAAAAAGTGATTGGATTTTGTTCTACTGAATGCAAAAACGAATTTTTGAAAAACCCAAAAGCAGGTATCGCAGCAGCTGAACTGAAATAAGAAATATATTAAAATAAGAACGAGCTACAAATCACTATTTTATAATGGTTTGTAGCTTTTTTATAAGCCCTTCTGCCATTCTAAAAAAACCTAAATCGGTTAAATGAACTCCATCCACGGTGGATTCTCCATCTTCTCCAATCAAACCCTTCGAAGAAAGATAATATAAGTTATGATCTCCTCCTTTTTTCATTGATTGAAAAGCGTCTAAAAAACTATGATTAATAGATTTAATTTTTTCATCTAAACTTGAAATAAAACGTGCCGTTGGATATTCAATTTGTTCCACTAATAATATAGGAGTTGTAGGACTTAACTTTCTTAGTTGTTTTAAAAAAGGAAGTGTTCTTTCTGCTGCTAGTTGTGGCGATAAATTTGGCCCACAATCAATGACATAACATGAAGCATCAATATTTGCCATGATGACAGCAAGCATCGAATCAAGTTGTCCATTACCACTAAATCCTAAATTGATGGTTTCTCTTTGTAAACGTCTTTCAATGATCGCCGGATACGCCATTCCACTTCGCATGGCAGAAGCACCTTGTACAATACTGGTGCCATAAAAAACAACAGGCTTTTTATGAGCAAATACAGAAGATGAAACAGGTTGCACAAATGCATTTGAATCTACACCAATGAATAAAGAATCGATGGTTTCGTAATCTGGCAGATACAATAAATAAGGACGTGATTTTCCATCTAATCCTTTCACAATAGTGGCATCTTGATAACTATCATGATTAGGTTTCCCTATACCAACATAATACCATTGTTCATGATCTAATGCATATAAATCCAGCCCTTTTACTAAAGTAGCTGCTACATGTGGAAATTGAGTAGTCACACCGGTCTTCCATTTTGCATTAATTTGAGTGCTATTAGATTCAAAATAAATAGCAAGACCCGTTGAATTCGTACTTAATTTCCATACGGGCAAACGAAGTAAGCTTGATAAACTATCTGGAAAGCGTTTATAAGTGGTTTGCTGGGGAAATGATCTACCTAAAATGGTTAGGCCATCTATGGATTGATAACGTATAGCAGACTGTGCTTTTACAAAATGTGTGATGAAAAGAAAAGACAATAAAATTGAATATTTTTTCATTATGGAATGATTTAATAAATTAAATATAATGAAAAAAAGAGCGCTTTCCTAGCTAAACAAATATGCAATATCGTCTTTAGATAAAGATTTCACAAAACCCTCTTCATCAGAAATTAATTCTTTTGCCAAAGACCTTTTACGATCTTGTAATTTGAGGATTTTATCTTCAACTGTATCATTACATATCATTCGATATGCAAATATATTTTTGGTTTGACCTATACGATGTGTTCTATCAATCGCTTGTTGTTCCACTGCCGGGTTCCACCAAGGATCTACGATATATACATAATCTGCAGCAGTTAGGTTTAAACCTACTCCACCTGCTTTTAAGGAAATTAAGAATACTCTACAATTATCATCATTTTGGAAACGATCAATAGCACGTTCTCTTTCTTGAATAGTACTGCCACCATCAAAGTATTCATAGTCAATGCCTAACTTAGTTAATTGCTCTTTAATGAGAGAAAGCATTCCTAAAAATTGTGAAAAAACTAAAGCTTTGTGACCACCAATGTTTTCGGAAATTTCACGTGTTAGCTCCTCTAATTTTACCGACTCATTAGGATAATTTTCTTCCTTTAAAATGGCAGGACTATCACAAATTTGACGCAACTTCATTAGGCCCTGCAAAATAGATAATTGTGATTTTTGAATCCCTTTTTCCTCCACCATCCCAATCAATTTATCACGATAATCATTACGGTAAGCTTCATATATTTTACGTTGTTCCTCTCCCATCTCACAATACAATACCATTTCTTGCTTTTCTGGCAAATCCTTCGCCACTTGTTCTTTGGTACGACGTAAAATAAATGGGAATACAAATTTTCTTAGGTGCTCTTTTTGCTCCTGCTCATCAAATTTATCAATGGGCATCGAAAAATTATGTTTAAAATACTCTACCGTACCCAACATGCCCGGATTTAAAAAATTCATTTGGGCATAAATATCAAACGTGTTGTTTTGTAACGGCGTACCACTTAAACACAATTTATTTTTGGCATTTAATAAGCAAGCTGCTTTAGTCACCTTACTTGCTGGGTTTTTAATGGCTTGGCTTTCATCCAAAATCACATAATCAAAATTAACTTCTACAAACATTTTAATATCACTACGTAAAGTGCCATAGGTAGTAATAATCACTTCCACCTCTTCTTTTAAAATTTGCTTTCTACTACGAGTACCTCCATGATGTATTTGATAAGTTAAACTTGGAGTGAACTTTTTTAATTCATTTTGCCAGTTGTATAAAAGTGTAGTAGGACAAACTACTAAAGCCACAAGTTTGCCATTTTTTTCTTTTAAATGTTGTAGGAAGGAAAGTGTTTGAATCGTTTTCCCCAAACCCATATCATCTGCCAATATACCCCCCCACTGTACATCATGTAAATAATTTAACCATTGAAAGCCACTCACTTGATAAGGTCGAAGTATGGGTGATAAATGTTCAGGAGGAGTCACTTCTGAGATGGTATATTTTTCACGAATTTTTTCATACTTACCTTCTAACTGAAAAATGATTTCCTCTTCATCTCTTTGTTGATACAATTCATCTAAAACTGAAAAATGATACTTACTTAATTTCAAGTTGTCTGCTTTCCCTTCCCCTACTTTAAAAAGTAAAGAATATTTATTCAGCCATTTTTCTGGCAATACCCCCAAACTTCCATCCTTTAAGGGAATGAATTGTTGTTTATTGGCCAGCATATTTTTAATATCCTGAATCGTGACTTTTTGATCTCCAAATGAAATTTCTACTTTAGCATCAAACCAATCGGTATTACTACTAATGTATAAACGAGTACTAGGTTTGGCAGTATTAAACTTGAACTGTTTTAAATATTCTGTACCAAATAAAGGAATTTGTTTTTCACGCAAGGTATCAATGAATAAAAAGAACCAATTATTTTTTAATACTTCTGCTCCTTTTAATGCTAATACATTTCCTTGATTAGGACGCACAAATCCAGAATGCAATTGTTCTATAGCATTCATTAAATGTCTTTCTGCTGCTAAATCTCGTTCAAGTATGACAATTTTATCTCCCACTTGCTGAATAACCGAAGGACCATCTTCCTTTTGAACAATAATATCATGGTACACATACAAAGGCTCAAAAAATAAATAATCCCCACTTTCCTTTAATAAAATTTGCAGTGTTGGTTTAATTCCTTTTAATTTTTCTTGTAATACATTTTCAAGTTCTACTTTATATTGTTTTGACAATGGCAATAAAGTAGTTTGCAAATAGGATGGCCAATCTTCTAACAAAACTTCATGACATCCACTGGGCATAAATTTTTCGACCCAAGCGAGATCCTCTTTGGTTTTCCATGCATAAAACTGATGATGGTATTGATAAACAAAATGCGTCTTAGCATGATTTTCTTCAATTGGCATTTGGCCATCAGGCAAATTTACAAGTGCATAAATGATGTATCTATCTTCTTCTTTCTCTACTTTAAAGCAAGGCTGAATGGTATTAAAAACCAACTCCGCTTTTTGTAAATTTGCAGTAGTAAAGGGCTTATTAGGAGGTAAAATAAAACTAAAAGGATGTTCCGATAAATCCCGCCATAATATGGAAATTTTGGGATGTAAATATTCTTGAATGAGCTCCTTAGTTTCCTCAGGCAAACTTGCTTCATCGGAATGAACAATGGTATCCCAAATACCCTGAAAAGGAGAATTCTTATTCAAAAATTTAGTCATTTCACCGGGCTGCAATTTACGCACCAGTTGTATTAACAATTTATCTTCTTCTTTTATCTCAGCTGGAGTCACCCATTTTGCTAAATCAATTTTTTCAACTTTACTCACAAAGGCAGTGCCTTCTTCATTTACCTCTCCTTTGATGACATTAAATGCAATATGAGGATATTCATTAGGCTGATGTTGCAATACCAACCCAAAACGCTCCATCGTTTTTTGAGGTGGACTCACTTTTTCATCTATTTCTTCTAAATCCCAATCATTCCCTAATGGTCTCCTTAATGTTGCTTTAGCAACCTCATTTATTTTTTGAATTCGGGTATCTAATACTTTTAAGAAAGGTTTTCCATCGTGGTAAGTAAATTCAAATTTATCCTGCAAATTATCTTCTAAGCTATAGCCATAAAGAGCAAGTAGTTTATTTTTTTCACGATCCCAATTTCGAATGGTATCAAAATAATCTGCTCCTTTGAGCTGAAACAACAATAAAAGTAACATGGTTTTGTGCACACACAAAGGATACTCCGTTTCAGAAAGACAATCACAAGAAGTGTCAAAAAATCTCTCTTCATTTTTTTGAATGATCAAGTGATAGGTTTTCCCTTTTTCATCAACTTCAGCGACTACTTTTTCATTTTCACTACTAACAATATGAGGGCGGACTGTTTTAAGTGTAAGTTCTGCTTTTTCAAAAGTAGACTTCGCACATAACATACGAATCATCTTTAAGTCCAATGTTTTGGTACGTAAAAGTGTATGTGTAGTTTTATAGGAAGCTGCTTTATAATCTAATAAATTTTTATCCAATAAATCCTGAATAAAAAATAAGGCAGCAGCTTTATGTCTGCATACCTCCGACAAATTATAGGGACATCCGCACCTTAAGGATAATGTGGCAGGGTTTTTAAAATTTTCAATAGTGACTTTATAGAAAGTAGTGTAGCCATCATCTTTAACCCTGCAATGAATACTGCCAATTAAAGGATCAAACTTAACTAGTTCAATATTTTTGAGGGCGTAAATTTTTTTACCGCGACGAATCACCTCTTCGGTGCCGTAGCTATAAATATGTTTCACTAAATAGGGTAATGCCATAGGATACAAATAGCCCTAAAAAAGGGCAATCTGCAAATGTAAGGGTTTGTGGGCTAAATTCATAGTCTATTAGGAAGAAAACCCACTAAAATTTAAAGGGCATTGACCAAGGCACTATCCTTATAAATTGGTAATGAAGGAGCAACATCTTTAGAAATACAATACATCATATCTTCCTCTAAGCCATAGGCTGCCAAGCGATGCCAGTGGGTGGTTGTTTTGATATAATCAGTTAAATGGTCTTTATGTTGCATATATAATTGCTGTGCCATCCAACTACTATCACAATGAATAGTAAAATGGTCTTGAATTTCCTGAATTAATGCACCTGCGAATAAAGTATCTTCAATGTTAAAACGGTTTTTCCAACCAGAACATCCTAAAATAACATTTGCCTTTTGTTGTTTCAAGTAGTGAGCCACTGCCGATAAATTTGGAAAAGATCCCGTCACAATTTCTCGTGCCCCTTGTTTCAAACACATATGTAATAATTTGGTGCCATTGGTGGTAGTGATCACCAAAGTTTTATTTTCAATAAATGAACGAGGATATTCGGAGGGGGAATTTCCATAGGACAACCCAGGAATAATTTTTCCATCTCTTTCTCCAGCAGTAACTCCTCCAGTTTGCTTACCCATTTCAATACAGAGTTCGGGCGAGTCCACTGGAATGATTTTTCGAGCACCATGATACAAAGCAGTAGCCATGGTAGAAGTTGCTCTAAACACGTCAATGATGACTACAATACTATCATGTATTTCATATAAGTCAAGTAACTGAGGAGTCAAAACTGTATGTAAATGGGGTAGATTATTTTTTTTCGCCGTCATACCGCAAAGATACAAAATGCAGGAAGTTATACCAGCTCTTTTTTCTTGCTTAAAATAAGAATTTCGGAAACAATCACATCGGTACTAGTTCGTTTCACCATATTTTTATCGGTATATGATTTGTTTATCAAACGCCCTTCTATAGCAACTTCCGTACCCTTTGCTAAATATTTTTCGGCATATACTGCTAACTTAGACCATGCCACAACATTGAACCATTGGGTTTCATCCAACCATTCCCCTTTGGCATTTTTATAACGATCATTCACCGCTATTTTAAAATTGGCTAATTTTTTGGTAGCATCAAAAACTTTGATGTCCGGATTGGCTCCTAAATGACCCATTAATTGTACTCGATTTTTAATTGCTTTCATATTTTAATATTTTTATTAAGACACAAAAATGCAATTCAATAACACATGAATACAAAGTATTTATTCCAACAAAAAGAAGGTTATTTAAATGGAATTTTGACCACTTTCGCTTTCACTAGCGTATTTCTGATATCAATATATATAGTACTATCTGGTTTTGCGAATTCGGTTTTAACATAACCCAGTCCAATGGCTTTTCCTAAACTAGGCGCTTGTGTACCCGAAGTCACAGATCCTATTTCATTGCCATGTGCATCCTTAATGACATAATAATGTCGAGGAATGCCTCTATCTATCATTTCAAAACCTACTAATTTTTTGGTAACACCTACGGCCTTTTGTTCCGCTAAGGAGTTTGAATTTGTAAATGCTTTTGTGAATTTAGTAATCCAACCCAACCCTGCCTCTAATGGGCTTGTAGTATCATCAATATCATTTCCATACAAACAAAAGCCCATTTCTAATCGCAATGTATCACGTGCTCCTAATCCAATTGGCTGCAAACCCATAGGCTTTCCTTCTTCAAAAAGTGCATTCCAGACTTTATTAGCATGATCATTTACGTCTTCAA
>JAFMJX010000075.1 GCA_017853235.1 Chitinophagaceae bacterium
TAATAAGGGAAACGACTACTACATCCAATACCACTAATGATGACAATGTTTTCTTTAGGAACGCCAATAGTTGGCATTACTTTTTGTACTTGCGCTAAAATAGAATAATCACCACAACCTGGGCACCAACGAACTTCTTGATCCGTTGCGAAATCCTTTGAGGTTAATGTAGGTAAAGTTGTTGTTAAAGTTTCACTTGACATATCAAACACTTATTTTAGTATGCGAAATTACTAAATCAAGGTCAATTTCAATGCATTATGTATCAATTTATCCTATTTTTTAGGCTAAAAAATGCCACATTTTTGGGTTATTTTACCCTTCTACCCTTCCAAGTATAGGTTTTGACTTGTCCAAATAAACCGGCAATAATGGTATATGCGATATGAAGGGGTTGAAAGAGTACAAAATAGCGCAGGGTGGGCTGCAATTTGAAAAAGCGGGAAACCCCCTCTAAAAAAAACAATTCAAAAAATGTTTTGAAAGCCAAACTGATCCATAAAAGTGGGAATTGACCCATTATAAAAAGAAGCAAAAAAATAAAGTTATACAAATACACTAATAGCAGCACCCAAAAAATTGATTGATCATCATAAAATCTTGCTTTGCTTGACCATCTAATACGTTGCATGATTAAATCCTTCCAACGAGGCATTGCTTTGGTTAAAACAATCGCATCCGGATGAAATAAATAACCAATACGATTAGATAAAGTTTTTTTCATCTTATGCATTAAAAACATATCGTCCCCACTTGCAATTTGATCCACTCCTTGATAACCACCCACTGCAATAAATGCAGATTTTTCAAAAGCTAAATTGGCACCATTACTCATAGAATGTTTACCAGCGCCCACTGCAGCTGCAGTAATTCCTTGTAATGCTAAAAAGTCCAACACCTGAAAAGTATTCAACACCGTTTTTTCAGGAATAAACATCACAGGTGCTGCTACAAAAACGGGAGCCTCTTTAATAATATATTGATGATATAAAGTCAACCAATTAGGAGGCACCGTACAATCAGCATCCGTAGTTATAATCCAATCACCTTTTGCATGCAATACTGCTTTTTCAATGGCCTTTTTTTTAAACGATTGTATTTCCTCTTGTTTAAAAAAATCAGACAACTTTAATAATCTAACGTTATCATGAAGCGCTTGCATAGAAGATACTATGAAGGCGGTATCATCCTCCGAAAAATCATCAATTACGATGACTTCAAAACAAGCTTTTGAATAATTTTGGGCTAAGATAGAATCAATACAGGCCTTGATATTAGCCGATTCGTTACGTGCTGGAATCACAATACTAAATGAGGTTACATGTGAAGATGTGAGAGCAGCTGGTAAGGGTTCAAAATAACGTAAACGATGATACCAGTATCGATAGGTGAATAATAAACCTGCGTATAAAAGGGTCAAAATGGCGACCACCCATTCCAAGATTGATACCATAAAGTAAAGTTAAGCAGTTTTAAGAGGGAGACGCGTATTTTTTAAAAGTATTGAAGTAAATTGTAGTGCATCATTAATGCGCCATTTATGAATTTACAATTACAAGATAAAATTATTTTAGTGAGTGGAGGAGCCAAAGGAATTGGAGAAGGCATCAGTCAATTACTTGCACAAGAAGGTGCTATACCTATCATCATTGGACGTAATCAAAAAGACAATGAACAATTAGTGCAAGAACTTATTGGGAAAGGCTTTCAAGCCGATCAAGTGGTTGCCGAATTAGCCCATCCCGAAGCCTGTGAAAAAGCAATCCAATCCATTATCCAAAAATATGGTCGCATAGATGGTTTGGTTAATAACGCAGGAGTCAATGATGGAGTAGGATTAGAAAATGGGAGTTATGAAAAGTTCCTCGAAAGTTTACATAAAAACGTAGTGCATTATTATTTGCTTGCACATCATGCTTTACCATATTTAAAAAAATCAAAAGGAAGCATTGTTAATATTAGTTCAAAAACAGCCGATACTGGACAAGGAGGCACTTCTGCCTATGCAGCATCTAATGGCGGACGCAATGCACTCACACGTGAATGGGCGGTTGAACTTTTAAAATATGGCATACGAGTGAATGCGGTGGTGGTAGCTGAATGTTATACCCCTTTGTATGAAAAATGGATACAAACCCTACCCCATCCTTCCGAAAAATTAGCACAAATTCAAGCAAAAATACCCCTTGGAAATAGGTTCACCACCAAAGAGGAAATTGCAAATATGGTGGCTTTTTTATTATCGGAGAAGTCCAGCCACACTACCGGACAGCTCATTTATGTAGATGGAGGGTATGTCCATTTAGATAGGGCATTATAAGAATATCTTTTAAAGCCAAACGAACATTTTAAACCCTTAAAATTTTTGTACAAATTCGCAAATAGGTTGTACTTTTGAATTAGTTGCATAACTAACTATATGTCAAACAACCAATTTAAACGCGGCGAATTATATAGTGTCATCAATGGCATGGCTACCACAGCAGTTGCACGTCGTTTACAAAAAAATTATCGTCAAGCAGGCCTTGAAATTACCATCGAACAATGGTCTGTTTTGTATCATTTATGGAAGGAAGATGGATTAAGTCAACAAGAATTAGGCATTCGCACCTTTAGAGATAAAGCAAGTATTACACGTTTAATTGACAACTTAGAAAAATTAGGATTGGTCACACGTGTAGCCTCTAAGGAAGATCGCAGAATTAATTTAGTGTATTTAACCGAAGCTGCTATCCCTTTGCAACAACTCACTTATGATTTAGCCAACAAAACCATGAATGAAGCGTTGCAAAATATTTCCAAAGAAGAAATTGAAATTGTTAAAAATGTTTTTCAAAGAGTGTATGACAATTTAACTAGTAAGGATATTTAAAATTATATGTTATGGAAACTACCAAAACAGTCATCAAAGGTGGAGAATGGATTATTAAGGAAGTAAATGCGCAAGATGTATTTATTCCTGAATCCTTTAATGAAGAGCAATTTATGGTGCGTGACATGTGTGATCAATTTATTGATACCGAAGTGTTACCAGTAGTGGATAGAATAGATCAATTGGAACCTGGTTTAATGCCAGGCTTACTTGAAAAAGCAGGCGCACAGGGTTTATTAGGCATTACAGTACCTGAAACATATGGAGGTTCCGGAAAAGATTTTGTGACTGCTGTTATTGTTGCAGATTATTTAGGAGGTGGCTATTCTTTTTCCGTTGCCAACGCTGCACACACAGGAATTGGAACCTTACCCATTTTATATTTTGGGACAGAAGCACAAAAAGCAAAGTATATCCCAAAATTAGCAACTGGAGAATTTAAAGGTTCCTATGGATTGACCGAACCAAACAGTGGATCAGATGCATTGAGTGCAAAAACGACAGCAAAATTATCAGCAGATGGAAAACATTATATTTTAAATGGACAAAAATGTTGGATTACCAACGGAGGCTTTGCAGATGTATATACTGTATTCGCTAAAATAGATGGAGAACAATTCACTGCTTTTATAGTTGATAGAGGCATGGAAGGATTTACTCAAGGACCAGAAGAACATAAAATGGGTATCAAAGGATCTTCCACAGTTCAATTGTATTTTCAAGATTGTAAAGTGCCCGTTGAAAACGTGTTAGGTGAAATTGGCAAAGGACACATCATAGCATTTAATATTTTAAATATTGGAAGATTAAAATTAGGTGCTGCAACTTTAGGTGGGGCGAGACGCGCCATTACATCTTCTGTTCAATATGCTAAAACAAGAGAGCAATTTAAATTACCCATAGTAAAATTTGGAGCTATTCGTCATAAGTTAGCAGAAATGGCAATTAGAATGTGGGTGGGAGAAACGGCATTGTATAGAGTATCAAAAAATATAGATGAAAAAGAACAAGAATTATTAGCTGAAGGAAAAAGTTTGTCCTCTTCACTTTTAGGTGCAGCAGAAGAATATGCCATTGAATGTGCCATCTTAAAAGTATTTGGAAGTGAAGTATTGGATTTTGTGGTGGATGAAGGCGTTCAAATTCATGGTGGCAATGGATATAGCGATGAATACATGATTTCAAAAGCTTATCGAGACAGTCGTATCAATCGTATTTATGAAGGCACTAACGAAATTAATAGATTGCTTACCGTTGATATGGTATTAAAACGTGCCATGAAAGGAAAGTTAGATTTAATGGGACCTGCTTTGGCTGTGCAACAGGAATTAATGAGTATCCCCGATTTTGGTGCAAGTGAAGAAGGTTTATATGCGGCAGAAAAGAAAGCGATAGCGAATTTTAAAAAATGTATTCTCATGGTGGCTGGAGCAGCAGTACAAAAATTAATGATGACACTTAATAAAGAACAAGAAATTCTTATGAACATTGCAGATATGTCCATCATTACATTCCATGCCGAATCTGCATTGTTGAGATTGGAGCAATTAACTATGACTAAAGGAGAAGCAGCAGTGAGTGTACAAGCGGATATTGTTAGAACTTATATTTATGATGGAGCAGATGCTATTCACAAAGCAGGAAAAGATGCATTGAATTCTTTTGCTGAAGGGGATGAACTAAGAATGATGAATATTGGATTAAAAAGATTCACAAAAGTGGAATCCTTTAACAGCAAAGAAGCGCGTCGCAGAATATGCGCGCGCCTCGTAGCCGATGATGGATATAAGCTTTAAACTTATTTCCTTAATATGCTTAATTTTTAAAAATCGTACTTCTTACGACGAGGACGAGACAACATAGCTGTTGCTTCCTTGTCATTATTTTTAAAGGTTTCTGTTTTAGGATCCCAATAAATTTTACGTTTTACTTTCATTGCAATTTGATGTAGCAAACAAGCGCTACAAGATCTATGTCCTACTTCAATGGGGGCGATAGGTTCTTGACGTGTTTTAATACAATCTAACCAGTTGGCATGCTGTTCACTACTTTCATATAAATGAATTTCATTGGCTCCAATTTTAGAACCTAAAATTTTTGGATTGCTAGCATCAATTGGTTTCACACCACTCTTATCTGCTATAGGATCGGAATCGGTCACACGATAGTTACCACGTGTCGCCCATATCCAACCTTCAGTTCCAATAAATTTAACGCCATTAGGTAGTTCATTAGATACAATCATGTGAACACCATTTTCATACATTGCTTCTGTTCTAAAAATTCCGTGTACATTCCATAAGCCAGTGTAATTAGGATCATCAGTAGGAAAATTTGCTTTACCCCACACTTCAATGGGACCACTATATTCCATTCCCATACCCCAATGCGCTGCATCAATATGGTGTGCACCCCAACCTGTTATCATACCAGCCCCAAATTGTTCCATACGTAACCAACCTGGTCGGCTAGCAATACCTGCATTTGAAGCATCATTATTATGTACTCTATCTTCGGTATAATATACTTCGGGTGTTGCACCTAACCAAGCATCATAATTTAAATTGGCGGGCACAGGCATTATTTTTTTATCTCCGCCACCAGGATCGCCAGGCAAACCTACTTCAACAGTGACTAATTGACCAATGCGACCATTGCGCACTAACTCGCAAGCTTTTTTAAATTGAGGCCAAGGATCAGCAGATCTTTGTTGACTTCCCATTTGTAAAATTCTTCCAGTTCTTTTTACTGCATTACTTAAAATACGACCTTCTTCAATAGTAAGTGATGCTGGTTTTTGTAAGTAAACATCCTTGCCTGCATTAACTGCGTGTACCCCTACTATGGCGTGTTGATGATCGGGTAAACTAATATGAACTGCATCAATATCTTTATTTTGTAAAAGTTCTTTATAATCATAATAAACTTTAATATCCCAATCTCCTTTTAATCCTCCATTCATGGATTGTGCACGTAAGTAATTACTCTTAACAGCAGCAGGACCTGCGTCTGCACGATTTTTATCTACATCACATACCGCCACTATTCTAGCTCCCGCATATTGAGCAATACAAGTCATATCATGACTGGTAGAAATTCGACCGCAACCAATAGATGCTACATTGATAATATTACTTGGAGCTGTTTTTCCAAAAACAGAAGAGGGCACAATGGTAGGAAATCCTTTTAAAAATAAAGAACCAGCTGCCACTTTAGTGGAAGAGGTTAAAAAATCACGACGACTTACCTTTTTTTTGTTGTTTTTCATAAAGCGTTTTTTAGCAATCAAATGAGTACGCAAAGCAAGCAATCGTTTACATACACTTCCAAAGCGAATTTGAATTTAAAGAGAAATTTTGACTTTGCAGCAACTTTTACAGGAATGAATGAAACATCTATTAAACCACTTTCACATTTCTAGCAAAGCTTTCTTCTAAAGAAATAAAGGTTTCGGTTCGTTCAATCCCTTTAATTTTTTGTAATGCATCATGTAATACAAAACGAAGTTGTTGAATGTCTTTACAAACAATTTCAGCGAACATACTATAATTACCTGTAGTATAGTTTAAACGAACTATTTGAGGAATTTTTTGAAGCGCTTCTGCCACACTATCATATAAGGAGCTCTTCTCTAAATAAATACCAATGAAAGCAATAACATCATAACCCAATACTTTCAAATCCACTGCTAATCGTTTGCCTTGCACAATACCTAATTCTTCTAATTTTTTTATACGCACATGAATAGTGCCTCCAGACACAAAAAATTGCTTGCCTAAATCCGCATAAGAAATCTCAGCATCCATCATCATGGCTTGAATTATTTGCATATCTAGCTTATCTAAGCTTTTGTCAATGTTTAATTTTGGTGGGTTGAATGATGTCATTTTTGAATAATTTTAAATATAAAAGCAATTTATTAAATATTATCTATATTTTAAAATAATTGATTAAATATTTTGCAACATAAGTTACAATACATTAGTTTTGATATATCAAATGAGGGAAATGAATACAAAAACTCAAATGATAAGTTCTTAATACTGTGGGGTGATGAAATCTTGGCATACATGCCTCCTTGTCTCGGAGGTGGGGATAACGGGATAAACGTAACATAGAGCCGTCACGAGCAATCGGGGCGACCAGGGTCGACCACTGAACTTTGTGTTATAGCTAACTGCCTCTTGGAGGTTCGAACCCTCCCCCTACAGCAATCTTTAGTCCCTATTATATTGTTAATCAATGTAATAGGGATTTTTTATTGGTGCTAGGGGAACATAGCAGGGAAGCCTTTTGAGAATTTATTTAATCAAATTATCTCTTCCAATGAACAATTACAAAAACAATTTTACTATAGTTGTCTTTTTCATATAATACGCCAATTTTATTTTTATTTACTAAAACAAGGTCAGAATAGGCAGCATTGTTTCTCATTAATTTTGGATCATTTGTATTGTCAATTGTAAAGCTTTTTTGCCATGTATTTCCTTCATCATAGCTAATACGTAACATTAAATTATTTCTATTTTTTGTATCAGCAGCGTTGGAAAAAGCAAGAATATGTTTTTTGTTTTTTATGCCAATGTTTAAAATGCTTCCTTCACAAACTGGATCTGGTAGCTGCTGATCAAAATAAGTAGTATCCCAATGAGACCCTCCATTAATTCCTATAGCTACTAATCTAAATTTATTAGTACCACTTTGATTTCTTGCATTAAATAAAACACGATTATTTGAAATTTCAGCAGCAGTAGATTCATTGCTGCCAGGTACCTGTATGTTTTCACTTAACTTAAAAGTGACTCCATGATCATCTGTATAATAGGCATGCGCATGATAGTCCATAAAATTAGATAAAGGAGCTCCTGAGGAATGATTGGCAGGAATAAAAATTCGTCCACGATAAGTTCCTTGAGTTATTTGTAAAGCATGTCCCGGGGTGTTTGCATAACTTCTCCAATCTTCTTTAAAATTATAGGCTGCATTCACTTTTGGATAATTGGGTCGATGCGCCTGCATTGTAATATTCACAGCATCACTCCAGGTTACTCCATTGTCAATGCTGGTTTTATACCATACTTCTCTTACCCCATTCCCTTTTCTTACTTCCCCTTCGTGATTGTTGCCAGTATTATAAAATAAAAATATTCTGCCATTTGGAAAAGCCGGATCGGTATGGTCAACTACAGGCGCAGGATTTCCAGCCTGAAACATATCATAGTTAACCACCTTACTTAAATTAGACCATGTCTTTCCATTATCTGAACTACGTTTCATCACTATATCAATATCACCAAAATCACCTGATGAATTAACCCTTCCTTCGCAAAAAGCTAAAAGATCGTTATTGGAAGCCCTAATAATTGCTGGGATTCTAAAACTTTTGTATCCATCTGTCCCTGATATAAAAACGGGTACTTGTTCACTTTGTGAAAAACAAAAATTAAAAGAGGCTAAAAGGAAGAGGTTTAATGCAATTATTTTTTTCATTGTACAGAAATTTTAAA
>JAFMJX010000076.1 GCA_017853235.1 Chitinophagaceae bacterium
TGGAGACATTTCATTGAAAGATGGATTAGCCAAAGATGGATTAGTAGATGTATATGATCAAGTAGCTATGGGTCATTTTGCTGATGTATGTGCCGAAAAATATACTATCAGTAGACAAGATCAGGATGCATTTGCGATTGAAAGTTATCAAAAATCACAAAACGCTACAGAGCAAGGTAATTTTTTTGATGAAATAATTCCAATAACCATTACACCTAAAAAAGGAAATCCTATTGTTATTGATAAAGATGAAGAACCTTTTAAAGTTAATTTTGAAAAAATAAGCCAATTATCTCCCGCATTTAGTAAAACAGGCACAGTGACTGCTGCCAATGCTAGTACTATGAATGATGGTGCTGCAGCATTAGTATTAATGAGTAAATCAAAAGCTGTTGCATTAGGTATTCAACCTATTGCCATTATTAGTGGATTTGCCGATGCCGAACAGGATCCTAAATGGTTTACAACTACACCATCATTAGCATTACCCAAAGCGTTGCAGCATGCAGGCATTTCCATAAATGAAGTTGATTATTTTGAGTTTAATGAAGCTTTTTCAGTGGTAGGTATCATCAATACACAACTTTTAAATATTAGTCCTAGTAAAGTGAATGTTCATGGAGGTGCGGTTTCATTAGGACATCCTTTGGGTTGCAGTGGAGCAAGAATCATAGTATCACTTATTCATATTTTACAACAGCATCAAGCAAAATATGGAGCTGCAGGAATTTGTAATGGTGGTGGAGGTGCAAGTGCAATGGTGTTAAAAAATGGCACTCTAAATTAAAGTTTGCCAAGTTCCACTTAATGCTATAAATGGGCTTGTTCTATAATTTCTTCCATAAATATGGCACCATGACTTTCGTCATAAATACATGTTCCATTTTTAATAAGTATTGCTTGAGGAGACTCATGAAATACATGAAATTTTTCAGCAATAGCATTTGAAATACTTCTGTAGTTTAATAAATCTAATAAATAAAAGTCAATAGAATCTGGAGCTTCAGATCTTTCCATTCTAGATAAAGCCATTTTACTTATACTACATGTTGTACTATGTTTAAAAATCAATTGGGGCTTGTGTTTTGAGGCTTCTTGTATGATGTCTAATTGATCTAATTGAGTGAGAGATTTCCAGTTCATATTATTAAATTAATACTACAAAAATAATCAATTTATTTGAGGATTAATTCACCATTTCTCGATCAGATGAGCATTAGATTGATTATCTTCGTCTACACAAATTATACTATGAATTTACAATTGTCAAGACCCCTTGTTTTTCTCGACCTAGAAACCACTGGAATTAATGTTAGTCATGATAAAATTGTAGAGATTGCTTTGGTTAAAATTTTAGAAGATGGTTCCAAGCAAGTCAAAAGGAAATTAGTAAACCCTGAGATGCCTATTCCTAAAGAAGCATCTGAAATTCATGGCATCACAGATGATATGGTCAAAGAAGCGCCTACTTTTAAGCAAATTGCGAACGAAGTAAAACAATTTATTGATGGTGCAGACTTAGCGGGTTATAATAGTAATCGTTTTGATATTCCCATGTTAAACGAGGAATTTTTAAGGGCTGGGATTGCTGCTGAAATTGAAACAAAAAAATTGCTTGATGTACAAAAAGTATATCATAAAATGGAGCAAAGAACTTTATCGGCAGCCTATCAATTTTACTGTAATAAGAATTTGGAAGATGCACATACCGCCGAAGCTGATGCCACAGCTACTTGGGAAGTGCTTGAAGCGCAAGTGGTTAAATATCCCAATATTGGAAATACGGTAGAATCTATCGTTAAATTCACAGGAGAAGATCAAATTGTGGATTTCGCAGGTAGGTTTATTATGGAAAATGGGGTGGAAACCTTTAATTTCGGAAAACATAAAGGTAAACCGGTGGTGCAAGTACTTAAGGAAGAACCACAATATTATGACTGGATGATGAAAGGCGATTTCCCTTTACATACAAAACAAAAGCTAACTGAAATATTAAATAAAAGCATTTTAAAAAAATAATATCAATCATTCCATTTTAATTATACCCCCATATCATTGAAAAATTTAGTAATCATACCAACTTATAATGAAAAGGAAAATATTGCTTCCATTATTGAAAAAGTAATGGGGTTGCCTTCTGCTTTTCAAGTATTAGTGGTTGACGATGGTTCTCCGGACGGTACAGCCGATATTGTAGAAGGATTAATGGGTAAACATCCACAACGTATTCATATACAAAAAAGATCGGGTAAATTAGGTTTAGGTACCGCTTATATTCATGGTTTTAAATGGGCAATCAAAAATGATTTTGATTACATCATTGAAATGGACGCCGATTTCTCTCATAATCCATTAGATTTAGAAAGACTTTTAGCTGCTTGCGAGAATGGAGCAGACGTTTCGGTAGGGAGCAGATATGTACAAGGCGGTCAAACCGAAAATTGGCCTTTGGATAGAAAAATTTATTCATTAGGTGGATCCGCTTATACTAGAATTATTACAGGAATGCCTGTAAAAGATCCTACCGCTGGCTTTGTTTGTTATAAACGTAAAGTATTAGATGAAATTAATTTTGATACTATACAATTTATTGGATATGCTTTTCAAATAGAAATGAAATTTGCCGCTTGGAAATTAGGATTTAAGATAAAGGAAGTGCCAATCACTTTTGTTGATCGAAAAATTGGGGTTAGCAAAATGTCTAAAGGCATTATTAAAGAGGCCATTTTTGGTGTTTTAAATATGCAGTGGCAATCAAGCACGGGACGTTTTATTAAATTAATCAAACGAATTCGTGTCAACTTTTAAAAAGGCCCTTTTACAATTACACCTTTTTGTATTTTTAGCCGGTTTGACCGGCCCCATTGGTTACATGATACAACTCAATGGTTTAGTACTTGTATTCTATAGAATGTCCATCACTGTATTGGCCTTATTAGTAATTGGATTATTTTCTAAATCTAAAAAAGAAAATACCACTTCTACTAAATTGTCTTTGTTAGGTATTGGCTCCATCATTGCATTACACTGGGTATGTTTTTATGCAAGTATAAAACTAGCTAATATATCTATAGCATTAGTTTGTTTTTCTTGTACAAGTTTATTTACTTCTTTGATAGAACCCATAATGAGTTCAAAGAAAATGGAATGGAAAAACCTTTTATTAGGCATTCTAAGTTTAATAGGAATATTATTAATATTTCATTTTGATACAAAATTTAGAATAGGCATCATGGTAGGATTATTATCTGCTTTTTTAGCTGCCATATTTTCAATTATTAATAAAAACGTCACTCAAAATTTAGATACATTCACTATACAGTTTTATGAAATGCTTGGAGGAGTAATTATTTTATCTGTTCTTATTTTTATATACAATACTTTTACCCATACTTCATTTATAATACCTCAAAAAAATGATTGGTTATGGCTCATGATATTAGCATTATTGTGTACTGTAGGTTCCAATCATTTAATGCTATCTGCTTTAAAACATATTAGTGCATTTACATTAAATGTTACTTTAAATATGGAGCCAGTATATGGTATACTTTTAGCCTTTGTTTTTTTTAATGAACAAAAGCAACTTGGTACCAGTTTTTATGTTGGATTTACATTAATAGCATCATCTGTAATAATTCAAATGTTTCGAATTACTCAACAACGAAGAAAAACAATGAGCTAAAACCAATATTTTGACCCAAGTTTTAACCATACAATTTTTAAAATTCCCAAATAAATCCAATAGTAGGGGTGATGAAAATTGAATTATTATCAAATAATTCTGGAATAGCGTTGGAACCATCTTTTTGTAAAGGTTTACCATCAGTTGTTTTGAAACTTCCGTTTGGATTGGCGCTAAATACATAAAATGGCGGGGCCACTGATTTAGCCCCATACCAGTTTGTGATGTCTATATAAAAATCTAAGGTTGTTTTTTTATAATTATACTTTTTATCTAATCTTAAATCACTAGAATGATAAGCTTTATTACGTTCCGAATTTAAACGTGTATAATCTAAAACTCCCGAACCTAATGTTGCAAAGCTAATCTTACTCAAATTCATATCATAAGGAGTATATGGGGTACCGCCTTGATATCTAAATTTGATACCAATTTCCCAGTTTTTATTAAACTTGTATCCACCTGTCATACTCAATAAATGAATGTTCTCCCATGCACTTGCGATGTATTTCCCTGTAGCATTGGTATAGGAACTTCTAAAAAAACTATAACTCATGACTCCAAAAAAACGGTCTGTCAATTTTTGTTGTGCAAATAATTCAAAACCGTAACTTTTTCCTAATCCATTGGTTAAGATGTCTTCATTACCTAAAATTGAAAAATCGGCACCCAAATTGGATAGGCTAATTCCTTTATTAACGCTTATTGGTACGTTCTTATATTTTTTATAAAATACTTCTGCTGTGAATCGAGTAGCATCAGATGGTATATATTCAATACCAGTAACATAATGTGTACTTTGAACATAGTCGGCAACTTGATTCATGTAAATACCGGCTGCGTTTTTAAATCCAAGTGAAGTATTGGGTGCTACTTTAAAATAGTTTCCTATTGAAGCATTCCAAGTAAGCTCATTTGAAACCACCCAGCTGAGACCTAAACGTGGTGAAAATTGTTTAAACAAATCATTTCCATGTGTAGTGAAAGAATTCCCGTCAACTCTTGCACCTGCGCTAATCCCTAATCTATTATTAAAAGCTTTTTTACCAATTTGGATAAAACTTCCGTATTTATTATAATTAAAATTTGAATTATAATTAACGTAATTAGAAACGATTGCATTATTGGATAATGTATATTTTAATAGTTGATTGGTACTGTTGTCATAGCTTACATTTTGAAAATTAACCCCAGCAGCCCACTTAAAACCTAATACACTTTTAGTAATATCCCATCTCAATTTATTTTCCAATTCATTAGAACTGTAATCAAAAGTTTTTTCTCCTTTAATAGGGTTTAAATTATCCTCATATTTTTCGTTGATATTGTTTAAATGATTTCTGCTGATCGCTAAATTCCAGAAGCCTTTATTCACCAATTTTTTTAATGAAGCACCCACTGTATAGCTCCATTGATTAATGGCAGGGCTAAAATTTAAGGCATAAATTTTTTCGGGAGTAGCATTTTTGGGTGCAGCAAATGAGAACTCATCAATGGCGCCCACTCCAATAAAACTTAGTGTGGTTTTAGGATCTATTATATGTGTGATTTTATATTGAAAATCCCAAAAATTGGGTCGAATGGGAAGATCAATTGCTTGAAATAAAAATTGTAAATAACTACGTCTAGCTGAAGCTAAAAAAGTAGTTTTACCATTTTTTGACAGAGGGCCATCAAAAGTGGCAGCAAATTCGGTAGCACTTAGTCTAAAATTTCCTTGAAGATGCTCATTATTACCTCTTTTTTGTTTGAATTCAAATACGCTAGATAAAGCATTATCAAATTTGGCATCAAAAGCCGAAGAGGAGAGTTTCACCTCGTCTATAAAAGATACATTTAATATTCCTTGTGGCCCACCTGCACTTCCTTGTGTACTAAAATGATTAATTACTGGGATTTCAATACCATCTATGTAAAATACATTTTCATTGGGAGCGCCTCCACGAACTATGATGTCATTTCTAAAACCTGCTCCAGTACTTGCTGATCCAGTAACGCCAGGTAAAGCTTGTACCACTTTAGAGATATCAAAATTACCACCGGGATTGGATTTAATTTCCTCTGCTGTTAATTTTTGAACGCTTAATGGGGTTTCCAAAGTGGCAGTTCGAACGGTTTTTTTATTTGTTCCAACCACCACTTCTTTTAAAATAACATCATTGGGTATTAATTCTATTGTATTATTTGTCTCGTTTCCCGTGGTAACAATGACATTGAATAAATTGACTGGTAAACTACCCATTGACTTTACAAGGATTTGATAAGTTCCAGTAGGGATACTTTTAAAACTATAATATCCCATACTGTCTGTAACAGTAGCATACCTTGTATTAACCAGTGTTATTGCCGCACCTTGAATTGGTTTTTGGGTATTTTTATCCACGACCCATCCTGACAAATTACCTTTAGTTTGTGCAAAATTTAGTTGACTTATCAACATACACACTAAAATTAGTATTCTTGATTTCATAATATGGTATTAATCAATAATATATAACAATTAATATTTAAAAATGTTGATGTAACTTAGGATTTCAAACGATTATTTTATGAAAAAATGTATTCTAGTCATTGTACTTTTTATGTTTATTGGCGTAAAGGCTCAAAAAAAGGAGTTAGACCATTCCGTTTATGATGGTTGGCAATCCATAAGAGAAACTTTATTGCAACCACAAGGGGAATATATTTGTTATTCCATCAACCCACAAGAAGGAGATGGACAATTAGTCGTGAGACATATCAAAAATGGACAACAATGGGTTATTGATAGGGGGACTCAACCAGTTTTTACAGAAAACGGCCAATTTTTGATTTCTAAAATAAAACCTCATTTTGCAGATACTCGTCAAGCAAAAATAGACAAAAAGAAACCGGATGAAATGCCTAAGGATACATTATTAATCATCACTTTATCCAATTTTAAGATCCAAAAAATACCTGCTGTTAAAACATTTCAAGTACCAGAAAAAGGAAGTGAATTTATCGCTTTTACAAAAGACAAAAAAGGGGATGCCACTAAAGAAGGAACCGATTTAATCGTACATAATTTATTAACAGGTCAAGAAAAATTATTTAATAATATAGGGTCTTATAGTATGCACCCTAAAGGTTCTTACGTTGCTATGTCCCAAATGAAAACAAAAAATAGTTTTGCTCAAATTTTATGTTATCCTACTTCGGATACGGTTGCTAAAACAATCAATAAAAAGTATTTTTCGATGACCGGATTTAGTTGGGATGAGGCTGGAAATCAATTGGCATATTTGATAGAAAGGGACAGTGCTGATAAAGCCTTGCAAAAAAATTACACTTTAGCTTATTATACTACCCAAATGGATACGGCTCAATTTGTGATTGACAAAACAAATTCTTCCATGCCTGCTCATTATACTATTGGAGGAGATCGTAAAATTACATATAGTAAATCGGGTAAAGTGTTACAATTAGGCATTCAACCTATCATACCTATAAAAGATACAAGTTTACCGGAATTTGAACGAGTTAGTTTAGATATTTGGCATTATGATGATCCAAGTTTGCAATCAATGCAATTAAAAAATGTTGACAACACCCTTAAAAGTACGGAAACCATTGTGTATCGTCCAGAAAATAAAACGGTTACTTATTTAGGGAAAATTAAAGATAGGGATATCATTCATACCCAAGATGGTGATGGAGATTGGTCTTATGCCTTAATAGATTCCAATGATCAAGTTGCTTTTCAATGGCAAGGGTATTCCATGAAAGATATTTATAAAATAAATACTAGAAATGGACAAACCTCTTTAATTCAAAAATCATTTAAAGGAAATTTAGTTACTGCATCTCCCAATGGCCAATTTTTGGTATTCTATGATGAAATTCAAAAAAAATATATTTCTTATTCATTGATAAGTCAAAAGTCTAATCAAGTAGCTAAAGACATTCATACCATTTTATATGATGAAGATAATGATATGCCAGATGATCCCAATGCATATGGCTTTGTAAAATGGATGGACAACAACGAGCAATTTATCATTTATGATCGTTATGATTTATGGTTAGTAGATGCCAAAGGTGTCAAACCGTCTTTGCAATTAACTCATGGAAGAAAAGATAAAATAGTGTATCGTTTCAATGAAACGGATCCTGATAGAACCTCTTTTGCAAATAATTCTATTTTATTGCTCAAAGGATTTTACGAAACAGACAAATCAGAATCCATAACTCGACTTGAATTAGAAAGAAATCAACTTTTTGTCATTCAACATTTACCCATGCATATTACAACGGTGGTTGCAGCAAAAAAATCAAATGAGCTAGCAATACTTCAAGAAGATGAAATTCAATCACCAAATGTTTATATATATCATTTCGAAAATACAGTGCAAACACCAAAACCTATTTCATCCATTAATACTCAGCAAAGCCAATATAATTGGATGACAAGTCAATTGGTGAAATGGAAAGCATATACTGGTAAAACTGCAGAAGGAATTTTGTATTTACCGGAGAATTTTAATCCTAAGACTAAGTATCCTATGATTGTTTACTTCTATGAAAGAAATAATCAAACCTTACATAATTACCTCGCTCCTGCGCCTACACCTTCAAGGTTAAATATTCCATTTTTTGTGAGCAGAGGGTATGTCGTTTTTGTACCAGATATATGGTATCAAAAAGGGTACCCAGGCCAAGGT
>JAFMJX010000077.1 GCA_017853235.1 Chitinophagaceae bacterium
AGAAGAAGGATCCAATTTTTTAGCTAAAACTATTCCTGCTGCAGCCATTTTAAACGCAGGTATTTCTTATAAGCTATCCGTCCCTTGGAAATTATGGTTTAAAGCAAATAATATTTTAAATAATACATACCAAAGATGGGCTGAATATCCTTCTTTAGGGGTTCAAATTAATGCAGGTGTTGTATATTCGTTCCATAATTAATTATGATTTCAAGCTTAATTCCATATTTCATTCAATTTGGCCACATCCAAATCCCTGGGTTAGGTAAATTGCAATTTGTTAAAAAGGATGCTGTATTTCATGATCATGTTTTACTAGCCCCGCAAGAAAGTATTGAATTATTAATGAATGAGGAAGCACCTTCGACTCATTTTTACCAATTTTTAGCGCATAGTTTAGAACTGACAATGGATCAAGTGATTAAAGATTACCATCAATTTTGGAAAGATCAATTAGGTCAACATCAAGATATTCAATTTGGTTCTTTTGGGAAATTTCAATGTCATAATAAAAAGTACCAGTGGCAAAGTCATTTTGACACTAAAACATATTTTAATGATATTGAATTAGGAACCTTACCAATCCTACCACCCGAAGAAATAATGGAAGTAGAAATCAAAAAAGATAGGTGGTGGATGGCAGCTATCATTTTATTTGTAATTGGAATTTTAGCCATCATTTTTAAATCTTAAGTATGTCAAGCTTACAAGATACATTTTCAGCTTGTCCAATATGTAGTTCCACAGAGGTATCCTCCTTATTACAATTGAAAGATTTTTCTTTAACTCAGCAACATTTTCAGATTCTTGAATGTGAACAATGTAGTTTGCGTTATACCTTTCCAATACCTTCTGTGGACGAGATAGCCCCATACTATGATTTCCCAGAATATATATCTCATACTGATTCAACCAAAGGTTGGATGCATCAATTGTATCATAAAGTTAGAAATCATACTTTAACACAAAAGACTAATTGGATTCAGTCTTTATTTACTGGGTATAAAGGACAATTATTAGAAATAGGTGCAGGAACAGGTGCTTTTGCTCATGCAATGCAAAAAAAAGGCTGGACAGTGACTGCATTAGAACCTGATGAAGCAAGTAGGGGTAGGGCATTACAAAATTATGGAATCTCTTTACTTTCAAGTGAGTCATTATTTGAATTACCTGAAAATACGTATGACGTTATTACATTATGGCATGTTTTAGAACATGTTCATGCTTTAAAAGAATATGTTCAATGTTTTCAAAAATTATTAAAACCCAATGGTAGGCTCATTATAGCAGTACCAAACTATACGAGCTATGATGCATCATTTTATAAACAATTTTGGGCAGCGTATGATGTACCCAGACATTTGTATCATTTTGCGCCATCAGCGATGCGCTATCTCATGAAAAAAAACGGATTGGAAGTTTTAGACGCAAAGGCCATGTGGTTTGATAGTTTCTATGTAGGATTATTATCTGAGAAATATAAAAAATCGGGAAAATTAGGAGTTATAAGAGCTTTTTGGATAGGACTGTGTTCAAATTTATTTGCCCTTAATAATCCCGAAAAAGCAAGTTCCTTGGTGTATACTATTCGTAAGCAAAAGCCATTTATTTAAGCTTAATTTCCATCATGAGTGGCCAACATTTGCCTGTTATAAAAAAAGTTTGTGATTCTTTTTTATAAGCTATTCCGTTTAAAACGTAACCACCATTTACCGTTTTAGGATCATATTTTGCAGAAGCTTTTGCAAGTATATCAGAAAGATCAATATTGCCAGTTACTAATCCACTGTTTGGATCAATTTGAATGATATTATCATGCAAATATAAATTGGCATAAATTTTTCCGTCTACATATTCTAATTCATTGATATCACTCACATATCCATAATTATTGTACACCCCCAAGGTGCGTTGAATGTTAAAAGTGTTGGGGTCAACAAAATACAAATTACTGCCCCCTGTAGATACAATCAACGAACTATCATTATGGGTTAACCCCCAACCTTCATATGGCCAATTAAATTCATTAATTTTTTGAAGTGATTTGGAATCGTACACAAACACTTTTTTTGATTTCCAGGTAAGTTGGTAAATTTTATGATTCCATTCGGTCACACCTTCTCCAAAAATAGCATCTTCATAAGCTATTTTTGGACCATTTAATTTAATGGGACCTTTGATGACATTCATTTTTGTATCCAATAAATGTAATATACTTTTAGTATAATCACCAGTTCCTTCAATAAGCGTATCGCCTTTCCATTCGAGGCCTTGTGTGTAAGAGAGTGTGTCATGAGGGTAGACCTTTATTAGGTCGTACAATATATTTTGAGGTGCTTTGATCGTATTATTATTATCAGCAGCTTCTGTATTATTATTTTCACATGAAAAAAGAATAGTACTTACACCTATTATAGTTAACACATGTGAAAATATCTTTGTTTTCATAATTTAACTTTTAAATAAACATTCATTATTGGTATCTGCTATACATTAAATCTAAAATGCATTACATCCCCATCTTTCACTAGATACTCTTTACCTTCAATTCGTAATTTACCATTTTCACGACAAGCAGCTTCGCTTTCATATTTAATAAAATCCTCAAAAGCAATCACTTCAGCTTTAATAAAACCTTTCTCAAAATCGGTATGAATCACACTCGCGGCCTGTGGTGCTTTCCAGCCTTTTTCTATTGTCCAAGCTCTTACTTCTTGAACACCAGCAGTAAAATAAGTTTCTAAATTTAGTAATCGATATGCGGATTGAATTAATCTATTTAATGCTGGTTCCTTCATTTGATATTCTTCCATAAACAAAGCTTTGTCCGCAGGATCTTCTAATTCTGAAATTTGAGCTTCAATATTGTTACACATCACAATGACTTCAGCTTTTTCAGCTTTAGCCATAGCTACTAATTGCTCTGAATATTTATTTCCGGTATGCATAGATGCTTCCTCTACATTTGCTACATACATAACTGGTTTTTCAGTTAATAAAAAGATATCAGCAATAGATAATTTTTCTTCTTTTGATAAATCAAGTGATCGAATGCTTTTTCCAGTTTCTAAATGTGTCTTACATTTTTGTAATACTACCACATCTGCTTTTGCTTTAGGATCTGTTTTTGCCATTTTTTCACTACGAGATAATTTTTTCTCTACACTGTCTAAATCTTTTAATTGTAATTCTGTTTCGATAATTTCTTTATCACTAATTGGATTTATAACCCCTTCTTCTCTTAATACGTTTTCATCTTCAAAACAGCGAATCACATGAATGATTGCGCTCACTTCTCTAATATTGGCTAAAAATTTATTTCCTAAACCTTCGCCTTTACTAGCTCCTTTTACTAAACCGGCAATATCTACAATTTCTAATTGAGTAGGTACAATTCGTGTTGGATTAATTAAAGCAGCTAATTGTTGTAATCGATGGTCTGGTACATCCACTAATCCGGTATTGGGTTCGATGGTACAAAAACGATAATTACTCGCTTGTGCTTTTGCACTGTTACTTACTGCGTTAAATAAGGTTGATTTTCCTACATTGGGTAATCCCACAATTCCTGCCTGTAAAGCCATAATCTGTATTGGTTTAAGAGCGCAAAAATACAATTCTAATCTCAAAAATGACTATATTAGAACCATAAACAATGAGATATGGCATTGAATATCATTTGGATGGCATTTTTTGTAATTGCATTTATAATTGCATTATGTAAATTGATCTTTTTAGGGGACACCGAAATCTTTAAGCTACTTGCCGATGGTTTATTTGACTCAGCGAAATCATCTGTCATGGATGTCGCACTTCCTTTAGCAGGTACCATGGTGTTTTTCCTTGGTTTAATGAATATTGCCGAAAAAGCAGGAGCAATTCAAAAACTGGCTAAATGGATGAATCCTTTCTTAAGTCGTCTTTTCCCTGAAGTGCCTGCCAATCATCCAGACATGGGACAAATGGTCATGAATTTTAGTGCAAATATGCTGGGATTAGATAACGCAGCGACCCCTTTTGGACTTAAGGCTATGGAAAGCCTTCAATCACTTAATCCAGAAAAGGAAAAAGCGACCCATGCCCAAATTATGTTTCTGGTATTACATACAAGTGGATTAACAATTATACCATTAACCATTATTTCCTACAGATTAGCAGCTGGTTCTCATGATGCAGCCAGCATTTTTATACCATGTGTATTAGCCACAATTGGAACTACCTTAGCTTCCATCATCATGGTAGGATGTTACCAAAAATTAAAATGGGATAAAGTTTTAATTGGTTGGCTTTTAGGATTAATTGCTTTAATGTTTTTTGTTTTGATAGGAGTCAATGCCTTAGCGCCTAATCAAAAAGAAATATTATCAAAAGTGGCAGGAAATGGGTTGCTGCTTTTCATTATTATTGGGATCATAATAGGAGGGGCCTACAAAAAAGTATCTGTATTTGACGCTTTTATTGAAGGGGCTAAAAATGGCTTTGATGTGATTGTTAAAATCATTCCCTATTTAGTAGCAATGTTAGTGGCGATTAGGGTTTTTAGAGATAGTGGTGCCATGCAATATATTTTAAATGCATTTACTTATTTAATACAAATAACAGGTATGAACACCGAATTCATTGGAGCATTACCTGTCGCAATAATGAAACCTTTAAGTGGTAGTGGAGCTAGAGGTATGATGCTAGATATTTTTCAAACTCAAGGGCCTGATTCATTTGTTGGAAAACTAGCATCTATATTTCAAGGGTCAGCCGATACTACTTTTTATATAATCGCTTTATACTTTGGTAGTGTTGGTATTAAAAAAGTAAGATATGCAATATGGGCAGGAATTTTTGCCGATATTATTGGGGTAGTGATTGCTATATTTATAGGGTATACCTTTTTTAAATAAAATGAAACTTAATTTCCTTCGCTCATTTTAAGTATTTCGTTCCATTCTTTATCAGTTACTTTTTGAACTGATAATCTGCCTTGTGTAACCAATTCCATTTTAGCTAAATTGGTATTGGATTTTACATCCTTCAATGTTACTGGATGTTTTAATTTTTTATGAGGAGCAAAATCTACTGCTAACCATGCTGTTTCTTCGGTAGTAGGGTCTTGATAAGCTTCTTTCACGACTTTGGCAATTCCTACAATTTCCATTCCTTCATTACTATGATACCAAAATGCCAAATCACCTTTTTTCATAGATCTTAAGTTATTACGTGCGCCATAATTACGCACACCATCCCAAAAAGTTTTTTTATCCTTTACAAATTGATCCCAAGAATATTTAAAAGGTTCTGATTTAATTAACCAATAAGCCATAAAACGAAATTGAGATGAAAAATATTATTTGATGAAAATATTCAAAGAATAGATACAATTTAATTAATACCCACTTGCTAATACCTCGGCTAAATGAACCACTTTTAAAGATTGGCCATTATGTTTCATGCGACCATCCAAATGCATTAAACAACTCATATCGGTACTAATTAAATAATCTGCATCGGTAGTAATGGCATTTTCAATTTTTTGATCGGCCATAGAAACACTAATAGTATCAAATTTTACTGCAAAACTTCCTCCAAATCCACAACAAATATCAGTATCCTTCATTTCAATTAATTCCAAACCTTCCACTGCATTTAAAAGTGTACGAGGTTCAGACTTTATATTACATTCTCTTAATCCTGAACAACTATCATGGTAAGTTGCTTTACCTTCAAATTTGGCGCCTAATTGGGTTACATTTAATACTTTAACTAAAAATTCAGATAACTCATAAATGCGGTTAGCTACCTTTTTTGCAGGGCTTTGAAATGCATTGTTTTCAAATAATTTATTATAATTATTTCTTACAAATCCTGCACAACTTGCACTTGGACTTACAATATAATCGGCGCCATCAAAATCTTGTACAAATTTGGTACAAACATCTTTGGCTTCTCCCCAGAAACCTGCATTAAATGCAGGCTGACCACAACATGTTTGTTGTGCATTATATTTCACAGTACATCCTGCTTTTTCTAATACCTTGATGGTATTAAAAGCTACATCTGGATATAATTGATCCACAAAACAGGGTACAAATAACTGAACTGTCATAAATCAAAAATACGAATTGTCATTAAATCAACCACATAAAAAAAGCATTCTCCACAGGATGTGGAGAATGCTTTTAAAATAGGGTAAAACCAGCGTATATTATGGTTGCACTTTTAATCTGTTGATATACTTATCTGCCATAAAACCTCTTTCAGTTTTAGGGTATTTCGTTTTAATATCTTTATAAATTGAAATGGCATCATCTGCTTTTCCATTTAGTTCAAGTAAGCTAGCTGCTCGGTATAAATATTCAGCAGAAATGGCCTCATCTTCTGGAAAATGCCCGCCTGCCTTTTTGTAAAAACTTATGGCTTCGTCATTATTTTTTAATTCAGAATAAGCATCTCCAATAGTGCCATATGCAATAGCTTGAATTTGTTTTGCATTGGTAGAAAAATCTTTTAAATACTCAATGGCTTTGTTAAAATCATTGTTACGATAATAACTCACTCCTGCATAGTATTTGGCTAAATTAGCAGCATTTGTACCACTAAATTCTTTGATGATATATAAAACACCTTTGCTGCGACCATCTCCATTTAAAACTAAATTAGAGGAATCCATTGCAAAATATTTTTCAGCAGCAAAAATGGCGTCAGCTGCTTTTTCTTCTCTAGGTTTTTGATATAATTCGGTATACCCAACATACCCAGCCAATGCAATTACTACAAAGGCTATCACATAAGTCAATGATTTTTTATTGGCATTAACAAAGTCTAAAAATGGGTGTTTTTCCTGCTGTAAGTCGCTCATATTGTTATTTTATAAATTAATCTACTATGAATGGATAATCTTGATCAATGTAAACATCTTTGTACACTTCACTATCATCTGGCCAAGGGCTTTCTTCCGCAAATTTAACAGATGCTTCCACAATTACTGAAATCTTATCATCAATTGCTTTTAATTCAGCTTCTGTTGCGAAATTATTGTCAAGAATAGTGTGGTATACTTTAGTAATTGGATCTTGGTTTTTATATTCTTCCACTTCGTCTTTGGTACGATATTTTTGAGGATCAGATACAGAGTGGCCTTTGTATCGATAAGTCTTCATTTCTAAAAGAGTAGGGCCATCACCTTCACGAGCACGTTTTACTGCTCGACTTACGCCTTCATGAACAGCTTCTGCGGTCATACCATCAATTTTATCTGCTGGCATTTCGTAAGCATCTGCTAATTTATAAATATCAATCACGTTGCTGGTTCTTTCAATCGAAGTACCCATGGCGTAATTATTGTTTTCACAAATAAATACCACTGGTAACTTCCACAACATTGCTAAATTGAAAACTTCATGTAACATACCTTGTCTTGCTGCTCCATCTCCGAAAAAACATAAAACAACATTATTTGAACCTCTGTATTGTTCTGCAAATGCCAAACCTGCTCCAGTTCCAATTTGTGCTCCTACAATTCCATGACCTCCAAAAAAGTAATGCTCCTTGCTAAAAAAGTGCATACTTCCTCCTTTTCCTTTGGAACAACCAGTAGCTTTACCATATAATTCAGCCATAGCAGAATTTGGACTCATGCCTTTTGCTAAAGCTAAACCATGGTCTCTGTATCCCGTAATAAATGGGTCTTCTTGATTGGTTGCCGTCATACATCCAGCCGCAATGGCTTCCTGACCGTTATAGACGTGGAAAAAACCACGAATTTTTCCAGCCATTTTATACATTTCTTCCGACTTGGACTCAAATTGACGGATTAATTGCATCAATTCGTACCAATATAAATAGGTTTCTTTAGAAAATTTTTGGGCCACAGTCCTTTATTTTTGAGGAGCAAATATACTGTTTTCTGATATAAATCGGTACAAAACAGTTGTTTAAGCTTCGTTTAAAAATGGGTATTTATAATCGGTAGGAGGGTTAAAGGTCTCTTTGATGGTTCTGGCACTTAGCCAACGGTATAAATTTAGCATACTTCCTGCCTTATCATTGGTTCCAGAAGCTCTAGCACCACCAAAAGGCTGTTGACCAACCACTGCCCCCGTAGGCTTGTCATTGATATAAAAATTACCTGCTGCATGTCTTAATTTTTCAGTAGCCAATTCGATGGAAGCTCGATCCTGAGAAAGTACCGCTCCAGTTAAAGCATATTTAGATGTAGTATCTACTAATTCCAATGCTTTTTCAAATTGATTTGTGGGATAGGTATAAATGGTTAAAAATGGCCCAAAAATT
>JAFMJX010000078.1 GCA_017853235.1 Chitinophagaceae bacterium
GTTTGCATACGATACAAAAAGGGGGACTTATTTTATATCCCACAGATACTGTGTGGGGTATTGGATGTGATGCTACCAATGCGACTGCTATAGCACGCATTTTTAATTTGAAAAAAAGAGAGGATAGTAAAGCAATGATTGTCTTAATTGCAGAAGAACAAGATTTATTAAATTATGTAGAAGATGCATCTGTGCAAGTGTTTGATTATATAAAGGGTATCCATAAACCAACCACTGTGATTTATTCAAAAGCTAAAAATTTACCCAAAAATTTATTGGCTGCAGATGGTTCCGTTGCCATAAGAATATGTAAAGATCCATTTTGTAAAAAATTAATACAACTTTTTGGAAAACCTATTGTGAGCACTTCTGCTAATATTTCGGGATATCCTACGCCTTTATGTTTTGGTGATATTTCCATAGACATAAAGGAAGGAGTAGATTATGTAGTGAAGCATCGTCAAGAAGAAACCAATTTACAGCCTCCTTCTTCTATTATTAAATGGGATGCTGAGGGAAATTTAATTATCATACGTCCTTAACATTTTGACATGCAAAAATGGTTGGTGATTCAAACTGCTTTTATTGGAGATGTGGTACTTGCTACTTCACTTGTGGAATCTTTACATCAACAATATCCCCATGATGTGATGGACGTTTTAGTGCGAAAGGGAAACGAAGGATTATTGGATCAACATCCTTTTGTTAAAAATGTATTAGTGTGGGATAAGAAAAAAAATAAATATCAAAACTGGTGGAGTTTATTAAAAACCATTCGTGCACAAGAGTATGATGGGGTCATAAATGTGCAAAGATATGCTGCCACAGGATTGTGGACTGCGATGTCTAAAGCAAAAATGAAAATTGGCTTTGATAAAAATCCTTTTTCTTTTTTGTTTACACATGTAATAAAGCATGAATTTTTAGGAGACCAACAACATGAAATCAATCGAAATCATGCCTTGTTAGAAGCTATTACTCCAATGAATTTATCCAAACCAAAATTATACCCTTCGGTTTTAGATCGTCAAAACATTGCATCCTTTCAACAAGTACCTTATATCTGCATTGCGCCTGCGTCTGTTTGGTTTACGAAACAATATCCATTACAAAAATGGGCCGACCTTATTGAAGCATTGCCATTTGAAGGACCCATTTATATTATTGGTGGGCCAGGGGATAAAATAATTGGAGATCAAATCATTCAAAAAACAAGTCAAAAACAAGTTTTGAATTTGTGCGGAAAATTTTCTTTTTTAGCATCTGCAGCTTTACAGGAAGGGGCACTATTAAACTATGTCAATGATTCTGCACCTATGCATTTTGCTTCTGCGATGAATGCCCCAGTGGTTGCAGTATATGCATCCACGATACCCGGTTTTGGATATGGTCCTTTATCAGACAACTCTTTTATAGTGGAAACTTTAACTACATTACCATGTCGTCCCTGTGGTTTACATGGCAAAAAACAATGTCCTTTGAATCATTTTGATTGTGCACAATCCATTCAAACACAGCAATTAGTATCTCCTTTGTTGCAAATGACACAACATTAGTACTTTTGCAAACATGTCATTTGAATTCACCCATACCGAATTAGCCCTTTTTAAGGTGGTTGCTCAAGCTGCAAAAAAATTAAATACTCCTGCTTTTGCAGTAGGGGGCTTTGTGCGTGACAAAATTTTGAATCGTCCTACCAAGGATATTGATATAGTTTGTGTAGGGGATGGGTTACTTTTAGCACAAGAAGTGGCAAAATGTTTTCAGCCTCATCCACCAGTTTCATTATTTAAAACTTTTGGGACTGCGCAAATTAAATTCCCCGAAGTAGAAGTTGAATTTGTAGGTGCTAGAAAAGAAAGTTATGCGCGTGAAAGTAGAAAACCAACTGTGGTTCCAGGAACCATCGAAGATGATCAAAATAGACGAGATTTTACTGTCAATGCTTTAGCTATTGACATTAGTGAAGAAAATTTTGGAGCATTGGTGGATCCTTTTAATGGTCTTGATGATATTCATCAAAAAATTTTAAAAACACCTTTAGCGCCAGAACAAACTTTTAGTGACGATCCACTACGTATGATGCGTGCTATTCGATTTGCAACTCAGCTTAATTTTACGATAACTCCAGAAACTTTTAAAGGAATTCAGCAAATGGCGGATCGTATTAGTATTGTTTCCCAAGAGCGTATCACTGATGAGTTGCAAAAAATCATGATGACTACAACTCCAAGTAAAGGGTGGTATTTATTAAAAGAGTCTGGATTATTAGCCCATATTTTCCCAGTCTTATTGCAGTTAGAAGGCGCTGAAACATTGGATGGCATTGGACATAAGGATAATTTTTCACATACTTTACAAGTGTTAGATAATGTAGCTGCCAATTCAGAAGATGTTTGGTTAAGATGGGCAGCTTTATTACACGATATAGCAAAGCCACGTACCAAAAAATTTGAACCTGGATTTGGTTGGACTTTTCATGGGCATGAAGTAGTGGGTGCAAGAATGGTTCCTAAAATTTTCACTCAACTTAAATTGCCATTGAATGAAAAGATGAAAATGGTTCAAAAATTAGTTGCGCTTCATTTAAGACCCATTTCTGTAACTAAGGATAATATCACCGATAGTGCAATAAGGCGATTGTTATTTGATGCTGGAGAAGACATTGATCATTTAATGTTGTTGTGTGCGGCAGATATCACCAGTAAAAATAAAAATAAAGTAAGAAGATATTTACAGGATTTTGAAATGGTAAAACTGCGACTGCAAGAAGTGGAAGAAAAAGATAAAATAAGAAATTGGCAACCTCCCATCACAGGAGAGTATATTATGCAAATTTTTGGTTTATCACCCTCCAAAGAAGTGGGGATTATTAAAGATGCCATTAGGGAGGCCATTTTAGATGGTATTATTCCTAATGAATATGAGTCGGCACATGCATTTATGATTCAAGAAGCAGCCAAAATTGGATTAAGGCCCACTGCCAATTAATTAGTATTTTAGCAATTCAAAAAATAACAACATGGCTATATTAAAATTCAGAGTGTATTGGGAGGAAGATGATGCCATATACAGGGATGTCATGGTGAAGCACACCCAGCATTTTACTGAATTGTATCAAGTGATTTTAAAATCATTTGAATTTGATCAAAAACATCAAGGGACATTTTATAGAAGTAATGATATTTGGAAAAGAGGTCGTGAAATTTCATTTGAAGTGTATGATAAAACATATCAAGCGCCGCCATTATTAATGCATGAAACAGTCATAGGCTCAGAAATATTAGATACCAATCAACATTTTATTTTAGAGTATGATTTTTTAAAATCTTGGACATTTTTAATTGAACTTATTCAAGTTGTTAAAAATGCAGATGCCGATATGACACTTGAATATCCATTGGTATCAAGGATAGAAGGGGTAGGTCCTATGCAATATGGAACAAAAGGGTTATTAGGGAAAACCTTTGCTGACATTGAGGAAAAATATGATTTATCGGAAGCGGCAGATGGATTTGGAGAGGAGGGGGAAGATAAAGAGCAGGATGAAGATACAGACGATAGTTCCCATGAAGAGGATAGTCAGGAAGAAGGCAGTGCGTTTTTTGAAGGGGAAGCTTATTAGTACATGATACCTAAAAAAGTGTATATTATTGTTGGGCCTACAGCAGTGGGAAAAACTACATTTGCTATTTCATTGGCTCAACATTTAAATGCCGAAATTATTTCGGCAGATGCACGTCAATGTTATCAAGAATTAAATATTGGAGTGGCTCGTCCTACGAAACATGAATTAAGTTTAGTGCCACATCATTTTATTGCAAGTCATAGTATTCATGAAATGGTGAACGCTGCGGTATTTGAATCCTATGCACTTGCAAAAGTGAATGAATTATTTAAAAAATACGATTCAGTAGTGATGGTAGGTGGAACAGGTTTATATATAAAGGCATTTTGTGAGGGGCTTGATGCGATACCAACTATTGACGCAAGTGTTAGAGAAAGTATTCAAAAAAAATATTCCTTACTAGGTTTGGAATGGTTACAAAAAGAGTTGGCACAAAAGGATCCACTTTTTTGGGAACAATGCGAACAGCAAAACCCACAACGTTTGATGCGTGCTTTGGAAGTGCTTAGTGCAACAGGCAATTCGATACTCACTTTTCAACAACAAAATAAAAAAAATCGTCCTTTTGACATGGTTAAGATTGGATTACAAATGCCTCGTGATTTATTAT
The DNA here is from genome assembly GCA_017853235.1 of Chitinophagaceae bacterium. GTDB lineage: Bacteria > Bacteroidota > Bacteroidia > Chitinophagales > Chitinophagaceae > Sediminibacterium. The sequence continues at coordinate 4,239 of JAFMJX010000078.1, forward strand.
ACGAGCGAATCAATCAAAGGGTGGAAAAAATGGTATCAGATGGATTAGAGGATGAAATGAAAAATTTATTCCCTTATAAAGATTTAAATGCATTACAAACAGTGGGGTATCATGAATGGCTTCCTTATTTTGAAAAAAAATCATCCATTAATGAAGTTGTAAAAAATATTCAGCAAAACACCAGGCATTATGCAAAAAGGCAAATGACTTGGTTTCAAAAAGTGGATCAAATTCAATGGTATGAGGCTTTGACTGTGTCCACCACTCAAATAAATTTTTAACCTATCAAACAAAAAATACAGCTAAAATGGTAAGTAAAGCTTTATTTTATCATCTTCTTTAAAAATTAAATTTTAACATATGCAAAAAAAAATGCTTGTCGCATTTGGGTTTTTGTTTTCAATGAATGGTTTAATGGCGCAAAGCCATACCATAAAGTATGAAAAATATACATTACCTAATGGGCTAAAAGTGATTTTACATGAGGATCATAGTGCTCCAGTCGTAGCCGTGACTGCCTTATATCATGTTGGTTCAAAAAATGAAGACACCGCACGTACAGGGTTTGCTCATTTTTTTGAACATTTATTATTTGAAGGTTCTGACAATATTAAACGAGGAGAATTTGATAAGTATGTGACTAATGCTGGAGGGGCATTAAATGCAAATACTTCACAAGACCGTACTTTTTATTATGAGTTACTTCCTTCTAATCAAGTGGAATTAGGGTTATGGTTGGAAAGTGAACGTATGATGCATGCTAAAATTGAACAAATTGGTGTGAATACTCAGCGTGAAGTGGTAAAGGAAGAAAAAAGAGAACGTATGGATAATCGTCCTTATGGTTCTTTTTTAACTGAAATGTTAAAGCGAGCGTTTAAAATACATCCTTATCGTTGGGCGCCAATTGGAAGTATGGATCATTTGAATGCAGCCAAATTAGATGAGTTTATCCAATTTTATAAAACATTTTATGTTCCCAATAATTGTGTATTGTCCATTGCTGGTGATTTTCAAGTGGCAGAGTTAAAACAAAAAATCGAAGCTTATTTTGGCCCTATTGCTAAAGGGACTAGGCCTATTCCTCGACCAACTATTCAAGAGCCAGCATTAGGGGGCGAAGTACGTGATATTATTTATGACAACATTCAATTGGCTGGAGTTTTTCAAGCCTATCGTGCGCCTAAACAGGGAGGAGACGAGTATTACGCCTTCAATGTTTTATCCACTATTTTAAGCGGGGGAGAATCATCCAGAATGACTAAAACTATTGTTGATAAAAAACAACAGGCAGCTTTTGCAGGATCTCAGCCTTTCTTTAATGAAGATGCAGGTTTGTTTATCACATTAGCCTTGGCAAACATGGGAGTTGCTCCAGCAACTTTAGAACAAAGTATTGATAGTGTTGTAAATGATCTTAAAATCAATTTAGTAGGGGAACGTGAATTTCAAAAAGTAAAAAATCAAATCACAACCGATTTAGTCGCCAGCAATGGAACGATGGCAGGGATTGCAGAAAGCTTGGCAAATTATGAAGTGTATTTTGGAGATGCTAATTTAATTAATACCGAACTTGAAAAATACAATAAAGTAACTAGAGAAGAAGTATTAAAAGTAGCACAAAAATATTTGAATAAAGACAATCGTGTGGTATTGTATTATTTACCTAAAGAAAAAACAACCACGAAATAATTATTTAAAATAAATAGTATGAAAAAAATTATAGTGATTTGCTTATTCAGTTTACCCTTAATTACAATAGGGCAAACTTTGGACCGCACCAAAGCACCTGCGCCAGCCAAAGCGCCAGTGATTCAAGTTGCGAGCCCTTTTCAATTTACTTTAGCCAACGGATTAAAAGTGTTCGTTGTAAAAAATACCAAATTGCCTCGTGTCACAGCTACTTTAGCCTTGGATATTGATGGTTTTGCAGAAGGTCCTATTGCGGGGGTGGCAGACATGTCAGGCCAATTGATGAAAAGAGGTACCGTTACAAAATCTAAAGCTGTGTTGGATGAAGCAGTTGAATTTCTTGGAGGTAGTTTATCTACTTCAAGCCAAACCGCTTCTGCGAGTTCTTTAAAAAATAATTTTCCTAAATTATTTGAATTAATGTCAGAAGTGGTTTTACATCCTGCATTCAATAATGATGAGTTAGAAAAAGTACGCAAACAAACCTTGTCTGGATTAGAATCAAGTAAGGATGATGCAAATACCATTTCAGGTAATGTAGTTAAAAAATTGGTGTATGGGGCAGCGCATCCTTTTGGAGAGTTGACTACGTCTGCTACTATAAAAAAAGTAACGATATCTGATGTTAAGAATTTTTATGCGAGGTATTGGAAACCTAATATGGGATATTTAGTTTTTGTTGGTGACATTGAACCGGCAACTGCAAAAGCATTAGCAGAGAAAAACTTTGGCAATTGGCAAAAGGGTGAAATAGTATCTCAAAATTTTCCTAAACCAGCTTTACTTAAGACGCCTATAGTTGCTGTTATTGATCGTCCAGCTTCTGTTCAAAGCGTGGTGGCAATTGCTGCTACTGTTGAATTAGGGCCTGGATCTGCAAATGTGATTCCTGGTTCTGTGATGAATAATATTTTAGGAGGTGGTTTTTCGGGTCGCTTATTTGCGAATTTAAGAGAAAAACATGGCTTTACTTATGGAGCATACTCTTCCTTAAATCCTAATCGTCAAGTTGGATTTTTTCAAGCAGGTGCTTCAGTAAGAAATGAAAAAACAGATAGTTCAATCCAGGAATTATTACATGAAATTAATATCATTCGTAATGAGAAAGTAGGAGACACCGAATTGTCAAGAATGAAAAATTATTTAGCTGGTGGATTTGCTAGATCTTTAGAAAATCCTGCGACCATTGCAAATTTTGCGTTAAATGTGGCTCGTTATAAATTGCCTGCTGACTATTATCAAAACTACTTAACCAATTTGGCTTTAGTGAATGCTGCTAAAGTACAAGAAGTAGCAAAAACTTTATTAAATCCTACACAAATGTATATTGTTGTGGTGGGTAATGCTAAGCAAGTAGCAAAAGGGTTGGAAAAATATGGTACAGTAAAATATTATGATATTGAAGGCAACGAAATGGCTGCTCCTGAAGAGCCAAAGCTAACTTTTAATTTCACCCCTGAAGATCTTATGAATAAAGTCATCCAAGGAGCAGGTGGTAAAGAAGCCATTGATAAAATCAAGGATTTAGAATTAAAAGGGACTGCATCTTTGATGGGACAAAATTTAGATATTGCTCAAACAAGAATATTGCCAGGCAATGCAACAATGACAATGTCCATGGGTGGTATGGTTATGTCAAAACAGTCTTTAGTCAATGGCAATTACTCTGTTACTCAACAAGGACAGGAAGCCCCCATCACCCCAGAAATTAAAGAAAGTTTAGAAGAAGCTACCTATATAGTTCCTGAAGTCATGTTTTTACAAAAAGGATATCAGTTAAAAATAATAGGTGCCGAAAAAGTGGATGGAAAAGATGCTATTGACGTAGAAGTAAAATCACCCTCAGGAAAAATTTCACATCGTTTTTATGATGCAAGTAATTATTTGCTTTTAAAAACTGCTGTTACTCAAGAAGTGCCAGGCCGAGGTGCAGTTACGCAACAACAATTTTATAAATCTTATAAAAACATGGATGGCTTAAATATTGCTGCAGAGCAAGTATTAGATTTAGGTCAAATCAAATTGAACATAAATTATACCTCTATTAAAGCGAATCAAGGCATAAAAGTAACAGATCTGAAATAGAAGATTGGTGGCATCGCAAATACATTTGTTATGATGCGATTAGAAGAAACAAAAAAGGCGTCCCTATTTATTGGGACGCCTTTTTTAATAAGGTGAATTATGAAATAAGTTTCGTTAAAAACGAATACCATATCCAATATTAAACATCAAATGATTTCCTGTCGCATCCCCATACAAACTATTTTTGTCCGTTAAACGATAAGGGAATA
>JAFMJX010000079.1 GCA_017853235.1 Chitinophagaceae bacterium
ACCCTAGTTATATGATCCCCTCCTTCTTCCATCCTAAAATGACTCCTTTTGTGGCTCTTTATAAAAACGGGAGTTTGGTAAAAGTATATGATAAAGGGGCAGATATTTTCGACTTTATCAAAATAATAGAAGGCAAATAGCTAACTTTGCCCCGTAAAAATTTTACTTACTTATTTTAAATTCATTGATATGAAAATTACAGTTGTTGGCGCAGGAGCAGTTGGTGCAACATGTGCAGATAATATTGCCCGTAAGGAATTAGCCACCGAATTAGTTTTATTAGATATTAAAGAAGGATTTGCTGAAGGAAAAGCACAAGACATGATGCAGACAGCAGCCTTATTAGGATTTGACACTCGCATTTCAGGTTCAACAAATGATTATTCAAAAACTGCGAATTCAGATGTTGTAGTTATCACTTCTGGCTTACCACGCAAACCAGGGATGACACGTGAAGAATTAATTGGCACCAATGCAGGTATTGTAAAAGGTGTTTGTGAAAATATTTTGAAATTTTCTCCAAATGCAATCATTATAGTGATTAGTAATCCAATGGATACAATGACTTATTTAGCATTGCAATCTACTGGCTTGCCTAAGAATAGAATTATTGGAATGGGTGGTACTTTAGATAGCGCTCGTTTCAAATATCAATTAAGCACCCACTTAAATTGTAGCCCTGCCGATTTAAACGCATTAGTAGTAGGCGGACATGGCGATACTACCATGATTCCATTAATTAAACATGCTACCTGGAACAGCATCCCTGTAACTAATTTCTTAAATGCAGAACAACAAGAAAAAGTAATAGCAGACACCATGGTAGGCGGTGCCACATTAACTAAATTACTGGGTACTTCAGCTTGGTATGCACCAGGTGCAGCAGGAGCAGCATTAGTAGAAAGCATTGTAAGAGATGAGAAAAAATTATTTACTTGCTGCGTTAGCTTAAATGGCGAATACGGGCAATCTGATATTTGCTTAGGCGTTCCGGTTGTTATTGGAAAAAATGGATGGGAAAAAATTGTTGAAATGAATTTATCTGCCGATGAACAAGCAGCATTCAACAAAAGTGCAGATGCCGTAAGAAACATGAACGATGTTCTAAAAACTTTATAGCACCTTAAAATAAGCACCGAATTATTTTATATAGAAGCCTCGCATAAGCGGGGCTTCTTGGTTTTATGGACGATACTCAATAAACTATTTATGAAATAAAATACGCATTTACTTTTTGGGCAATTACTGAAAGGTTTTGATGACGCATACAAGCAAAATGGCCTTGCGGGCATACTTTAGTTCCATAATTAGAACAAGGTTGGCAAGATAATTGAGGCACTATGGCATTTGTATACATGTCTTGAACAGCCAAGTCCTTAGGGTAATATGGCTCCACTTGTAAGGCAGGAGATGTCGCGCCCCATATAGCAACTGTTTTTTTATGAAAAGCACAAGCAATATATAAAAATCCGGTATCATGTGATACTACCGTTTTTGACTGTTGCACTAATAATGCAGATTCGTGCAAATTAAATTTACCACATGCATTATAAATTTTAATAGGATTCACCAAAGCCACTTGATCTCCCATACTTGCATCTTCTTTACCTCCTATTAAAACAATGGGATAGGTAATAAGGTGACACAATTGTCGCAATTGTTCGAGCGGTAATTTTTTGGTAGCAAAGGAAGCCCCTATCACAAATGCTACATATCCAGCTTGATGTGCTGTAGGTATCTCTTTAGAAGATAAAGACACATTTTTAGGAACAAAATGATCCAACCCTTTGCCATCATCAACTACTCCTAGGGTTTTTAAAGTATCCAAACATCTATCTGAAATATGCCTCTTAGGCATGAAATTAAAATGCCATTTAGTAAGAAGTAATTTTTGGATACTTAATTTTTGATAGGTTAAAGCTGGGACTCCTAAGGATTTTTTAATTTTAAAAGTTCTAAAGTTGTTGTGTAAATCAATGATATAATCAAACTTAATTTCCTTGAAGGAATCAACAAGTTGAGATAAATTATCATTAAAGTAATGAAAGTGATCAATATAAGGATTGGCTTCAGTAACAGCTTTCATTGAAGTCTTGGTAAGAAAATGTATCTCTGCGTTTGGTATTTGTAATTTGGCGCAACGTATGGCAGGAGTCGTAAAAACGATATCACCAATGGAAGAAAAACGGATGAATAATAAACGCATAATAAATAAAACTAAGGCAAAGGATGATCGTTTTCTAAATAATCTAAATCCTTATGATAAGTTTCTTCGGTATAGTAAAATGCAATTAAGGTAACCAACATGATAATGCCCCCAGTGAACATGCCGCTTTGGACTATATTCCACCCCATTTGCTTTTGCAAAATATCCAAAAATAAAAAATTAATTAAGGGTAAAGCACCGCGAACCATGTTAGGAATCGTAGTAGCAGCGGTCGCTCTTAAGTTGGTTCCAAATTGTTCAGCTGCCATTTGATTAAAAATGGCCCAAAAGCCCGTACTAAACCCCATAAAAGCACAAATCATATACATGCGACTATCATTATTATTGTAAGGGCTAAAAAAAGCAATCATTCCAATAATGCTTAATGAATAAAATAACAACAACGCTTTTTTTCGACTCTTAAAATATTGACTTATGTAGCCTATCAATAAATCTCCAATCGCTATTCCAACATAGGCAAGCATTATGGACCTGCCTGAGTCTATTAAATTAATGCCATATAAAGTGCTCGCAAACTTATTACTATAATTCACCATTACTCCTATTACAAACCAAGTAGGTAAGCCAATTAAAATTGCTTTAATATATTTTTTAAATCGAGCACTATTATTAAAAAACATTAAAAAATTTCCTTTGTCTATATGAGCCAACTTTGCCGATTCAAACATAAAAGATTCTGCTACACGTACACGAAGAATTAATAAAAAGAATCCAAGCACCCCGCCAATTTGATAACATAATCTCCAATCATTGGTAAACTTAAATGTAAAATAAGCAAATACGGCCCCAAATAGTCCAATTCCAGCAACCATAGAAGTTCCAATTCCTCTTTTGTTTTTAGGCAACATCTCGGATACTAGTGTAATGCCTGCTCCTAATTCACCGGCCAAACCAATTCCACCGATAAAACGGCAATAAGCATACTGATCAACATTTTGAACAAAGGATGTTAAAATATTTGCTAATGAATATAATAAGATAGACCCAAACAACACTTTTAAACGTCCTTTTTTATCACCTAACACCCCCCACAAAATGCCACCAATTAATAAACCAGACATTTGCCAGTTAATAATATGTGCACTATCCACAATTATTGTCTCCATGGTAGATCCAATACTTAATACACTGGGCTGACGTACAATCGTAAATAGGAGTAAATCATACACATCTACAAAATAGCCAAGTGCCGCTACAAATACAGGCAATGATAATAATCCAATTTGTTTTGGGGTGGTCATGTGTGAGCTCATAATAGTTCAAACTTGAAATGGTTAATTTTACTTTTGGAAGTTTTTTATAATTTACTAGAACGGTGTGTGATTACTTTAACAATTACCGGTGCAGTGGTCACAAATACTATTCCCAACACAATTACTTCTAAATGCTTTTTTAAATCAAATTGAAAATGATTTAAAATCCAAGATTGCAAAAAGTGTCCAGCACAAAGCATACTAGCCACCCAAGTGACACTTCCAACAACGTTAAAATAATAAAATTTCTTTTTATCCATTTGCACAATTCCAGCTACAATAGGCGCAAAAGTGCGCACAATTGGAATAAATCGAGCAATAACAATGGCACGACCTCCATGTTTTTCATAAAATTCCTGTGCTTGAATTAAATATTTTTGCTTGAACAACATATTGTCTTTCCAATCATACATAGCAGGGCCTACGTTTTTGCCAATCATATATCCCACAAAGTTTCCTATAACACCTGCAACCGAAATGAAAGAAAATAAAATAACCAAATTAAGCCATTCATTTTGTGTCACATAAATTTGTGAAGCCAAAGGCATACTATATATACCTGCAACAAATAATAAACTATCTCCTGGCAAAAAGAAACCAAAAAATAAACCTGTTTCAGCAAACACAACAAATAACAATAACCACAAGCCTCCATGTTCAATATAAAACTGAGGTTGCAATAATTGACTCCAATGAAACACTTCAAGTAATGTCATGTTGTATTATTTATACTTTTTCAGGATTTTCAAGCGCCCCTTCCCATTTACTAACCACGGTAGTTGCTAAACTATTACCCAATACATTGGTAGCCGAGCGAAACATATCACAAAAATGATCAATTGGCAAAATCAACGCAATGCCCTCGGGGGGTATATGAAACATAGCACAAGTTGCAGTAACCACCACTAGAGAGGCACGAGGCACCCCAGCAATGCCTTTGCTTGTTAGCATTAATACAATTAACATGGTAAGCTGTGTTCCAACATCCAAATGAATACCATAAGCTTGCGCAATTGCAATACTTGCAAAAGTCATATACATCATACTGCCATCTAAATTAAATGAATATCCTAACGGTAAAATGAAGGAAACAATTTTATCCTTGCAACCAAATTTCTCTAACTCTTCGGTTAATTTAGGGAAAACGGCTTCACTGCTTGTTGTACTAAATGCAATGACTAATGGAGAAGTGATACGTTTTAATAAAGAAGGAATACGATTGCGTAAAACAAGATATCCAACTGCCAATAAAAACACCCATAAAGTTCCAATACCCATTAAGAAGTAAAGTAAATATTTTCCATAAAAAATAAATATTGCCAACCCTTTTGTTGCAATCACTGCAGCGATTGCTCCAAAAACACCCAAAGGTGCAAAGTTCATGACATATCCCACCATTTTAAGTATTATATGAGATACTGTTTCTAATGCTTTTGTAAATCCTTTCGCCGAATCACCCATAGCTGCTGCAGCTACTCCAAAAAAGATACTAAATATGACAATTTGCAAGATTTCATTATTGGCCATGGCCTCAAACATACTTTTAGGAAATACATGTTCCACAAAATTGATGATGCTAAAGGTTTGTGTTTTACCCATTACATCTTTAGCGCCATTTAAATCTGCATTACTCAAATCAATTCCTAAACCAGGCTTAAAAATATTCACTAAAACCAGACCAATTAATAAACTCATTAGAGATGCAGTGATAAACCAAATCATCGCTTTTCCACCCACTCTGCCCACTGTTTTTAGGTCGCCCAGCTTAGCAATACCCACAACCAATGTGGTAAATACTAGCGGTGCAATGATCATTTGCACCAATCTCAAAAATATGGTTGTTAAAAGCTTGATGTTTTTTGAAAAACTATCAATGGTAGCAGCTTCTGCATTTTCATGCACAAAGTATCCTAAAATAGCACCTGCAATCATTGCAATTACAATGTATACTGTAAGTAAGTTTGATTTTTTCATAGCATTATTAGTGATATGCAATATAAGACTTAAGTATTAAAAAAATACGACCCCTAGTTACTGGATTTTCATCAAAAAGCATGGTTTTTTTGCGAAAAAAGTGCTATTTTCCAATCTAAATTGTAACCCAAAAACAATGAGCTCAAAAACAACACCTTGTTTTTGAATTGAAAAACGAAACCAAATAACTATGAGTTTATTTAGAAAAAAAGACCTATCTGCAATGTTAGCACAAGCTGATGATGGCGGAAAAGGTTTAAAACGCACTTTAGGTGCCGGAAATTTAATTGCCTTAGGCGTAGGAGCTATTATTGGAGCCGGGCTTTTTGTAAGAACTGCTGCTGCAGCTGGACAAGCTGCAGGACCTGCTGTTACTTTATCCTTTATTGTAGCGGCTATTGGTTGTGCTTTTGCAGGTTTATGTTATGCTGAGTTTGCTGCGATGATCCCAATTTCAGGAAGTGCATATGCTTATTCTTATGTTACTATGGGTGAAACCGTGGCTTGGATTATTGGCTGGGCCTTAATCATGGAATATGCATTAGGTGCTGCAACAGTATCTATTGCTTGGAGTGAATATTTAAATAAACTGCTTGGGGGAGGCATTCCTTATGAATGGAGCCACTCCCCTTTAGAAAGTATTACTGATACATCTGGCGTATTACATCATGGAATTATTAATGCCCCTGCATTAGTTATTTTATTATTGTTGACTTTATTGTTAATTAAAGGTACTCAAGAATCTGCCATTGTAAATGCCATTATTGTATTCATCAAAGTGGCCATTGTAATTTTATTCATCGTTTTAGGATGGCAATTTATTCGCCCCGAAAATCATACTCCTTATATGATTCCAGCAAATCAACCTCCTTTGATTGATGCTTCTGGAAAAGTGATTGCCGATTACTCTGGTGTTTTCAAACATGGTTGGGGTGGCGTATTAGGTGGTGCTGCAATCGTGTTTTTTGCATTCATTGGTTTTGATGCTGTATCCACTGCTGCTCAAGAAGCAAAAAATCCAAAACGCGATATGCCAATTGGTATATTAGGTTCATTAGTGGTTTGTACTATCCTTTATATTTTATTTGGTCATGTATTAACAGGAGTAGCAAGTTGGAAGGATTTTGTAGATCCTTTAAAAGGACGTGAAGCTTCTGTAGCATATGCAATTTCAACCTATATGACTGGATACGGCTGGCTAGCCACTGCAGTAACAGTTGCAATTTTAGCAGGTTTTTCATCTGTTATTTTAGTAATGTTAATGGGTCAGTCTCGTGTATTCTACTCAATGGCAAATGATGGTTTGTTGCCAAAAGTGTTTTCTGACTTACATCCTAAATTTAGAACTCCATATAAATCCAACTGGATTTTATTTGTATTCGTAGGAGGATTCGCTGCATTTGTTCCAGGCAGTGTTGCAGGTGATTTAACTTCATTTGGAACTTTGTTCGCTTTCGTTTTAGTAAGTGCTGGCATTTGGATTTTACGTGTTAAATCTCCCGAAATGGCACGTCCATTTAAAACACCATTGGTGCCATTGGTTCCCATTTTAGGTGCTATCATTTGTCTTGCAATGATTTTTGCTCTAGATGCTCAAACCTTAAAAGTAGCATTTGGCTGGATGGCTTTAGGCTTAATAGTTTACTTCTTATATGGCCGTAAACACAGCAAGTTGAACTAATCCTAATTACCGGATTCAATATTTTAAGAGTCCCGTCCCGAAGTATCGGGACGGGACTCTTTTTTTACTATTTTTGCAGACCTTAAATAACTCAACTATGGGAAGAATATTTGAAGTACGTAAAGCCACTATGTTCAAAAGATTTGATCGTATGGCAAAGCAATTTACACGTATTGGTAAAGAAATTGTGATTGCAGTAAAGGCTTCCGGGCCAGACCCCGATAGTAACCCTGCCCTAAGGAGATGTTATCAAAATGCCCGTAGTGTGGGTATGCCTAAGGACCGTGTAGAAGCAGCAATTAAAAGAGCTATGGGTAAGGACACGAGTAATTATGAAGAAATTTTATACGAAGGATATGCGCCACATGGAGTTGCTTTATTGGTGGAAACTGCAACCGACAATCATGTTAGAACTGTTGCCAATGTAAAAAGTCATTTTAACAAGGGAGGAGGTGCGCTAGGAAATAGTGGTAGCGTAAGCTTCCAATTTAAAAAAATGGGCGTTTTTAAATTGAATCCTGAAGGTTTAAGTATAGACGATTTAGAACTAGAATTAATTGATCATGGATTAGATGAGTTAGGAGACAGTAATGATGATAATGGAAATCCAATTTTAGTATTAAGATGTGCTTTCACCGATTTTGGTAATTTACAAAAAGCATTAGAAGAAAAAAATATCACACCCATTAGCGCCGAATTGGAATGGATCCCTACAACGACCGTTCCCATTAGCGATGAGCAAGCAGAAGATGTTAGTAAATTGATTGAGAGATTGGAAGAAGACGAAGACGTGAATAAAGTGTTTCACAACATGGGGTAGTTTAAGATATACTTTTATAAAAAATAAAAGTATATCTTAAACCCTCTTATGATTTATTCAAAAAATTAAAATTTTTCGAAACACTTCAGGTACTTATTTTATAAATATAAAAGTACCTGAAATTCCCTCTTATGATTTATTCAAAAAATTAAAATTTTTCGAAACACTTCAGGTACTTATTTTATAAATATAAAAGTACCTGAAATTCCCTCTTATGATTTATTCAAAAAATTAAAATTTTTCGAAACACTTCA
>JAFMJX010000080.1 GCA_017853235.1 Chitinophagaceae bacterium
TAGGGAATTTCCCATGCAACTAATTGTTGAATAAACTCAATATCAATTTTTTGAGGACTGTGGCGACTGTCCACCAAAACAAATACACGATTTAAATTGGGTCTTTTCCTTAAATAATTTTCAATCATTTGTTCCCATCTTCTTCTGCTACTTTGAGATACTTTTGCGAATCCATAACCTGGTAAATCCACTATAAACCACTTGCTTTGTTTCCCTTTGGTGGCCAACATGCTTGTAATTTCAAAATGGTTAATGAGCTGTGTTTTACCTGGGGTAGAAGATGTTTTAGCCAGATTTTTTTGTTGACATAAAGCATTGATAATGGAGGATTTTCCCACATTACTTCTCCCAATAAATGCATACTCTGGCAATGTAGTTACAGGGCATTGATCAAAATTAGGACTTGAAATGATATAAGTCGCCTTCACTATTTTCATAAGGGTATCACCTATTTTTTAGGTGCAGTTGGTTTTTTCATAACCAAGCTGTCGGCCGGGTAATTTGCTTTGATTGAATCTCTGATTCCTTGGGCCCAATCCATTAACATTGTTTTTTCGGTATCTGTTAATCTGGCTTCTTTGTGGATTAAAGTGTATGAGTATAAGGGCATTTCTCCTTCTTTAACTTGTTCTATCACTTCTTCTAATTTGTGATTTTGCTTAGCGATTCTATAGCCTGCAAAATCATTGAAATTAAAATGTCTTTTGCCATCTTTGACATGATCACCTATCCAATAAGCAAGTGGTTGTATACTTGCATACCATGGGTAGTTTGTATTGTTCGAGTGACAATCAGCACAAGCTTTTGCAACAATTAATTTCACGCTGTCTGACATGGGATATAAAGTAGTAATATCCTTTTGAACATCACCAGAATTATTTTTAGTAGGACGAACTAATTGAGCTATTACTAATAAAACAACTAGTGCTAGGAGTATTTTTTTGATCATAAGCTAATTTTAAAATGTGGTATCATTATTTGATGCTGTTAAGTTAATACATTTCCCGTCATTTCTGCTGGGATAGGCAGTCCCATAATAGATAGTATGGTGGGAGCCACATCCCCTAATTTACCCGACTTCAAGGCCCCTTTTCCGTCTTTGTCCACCAAAAATAAGGGAACTAGGTTCAGGGTGTGTGCCGTATTGGGGCTGCCATCTGCATTGATCATAAAATCGGCATTGCCATGATCTGCAGTTACTAATAAGGTATATCCGTTTTTAAGGCCAGCTGTGACAATTTTTTCAACACAGGAATCTACCGTTTCAACTGCTTTTATTACAGCACTAAAAATTCCAGTATGGCCTACCATATCGGCATTGGCATAGTTCAAACAAATAAAGTCGGCGTCGCCTTTTTCAATTTCAGGTAATAATTTTTCAGTTAAAGCTGCTGCACTCATTTCGGGTTGTAAGTCATAGGTAGCCACTTTGGGAGATGCTGCCATGATCCTTGTTTCTCCTTCAAAAGGAACTTCACGTCCTCCACTAAAGAAGAAAGTGACGTGTGGATATTTTTCAGTTTCAGCAATTCTAATTTGTTTTTTGTGATGTTGCGCTAAAACATCTCCTAAAGTATTTACTAAATTATCATTTTCAAATACCACTTCCACTCCTTTAAAAGTTTCATCATATCTGGTAAGGGTGGTATAATGAAGGGATAATTTTTTCATTCCAAATTCCGGAAAATCTTGTTGTGACAAAACCTGTGTAATTTCTCTACATCTATCTGTTCTAAAATTAAAGCAAATCACTGCATCTCCTTCTTGAATCGTAGCAATGGGTTGTCCATTTTCAATAATGATAGTAGGTTTAATAAATTCATCCGTAATGTCCTTTTCATAATTGGATTGAATGGCTTCCAATGCATTGTTTGCAGTTGGGCCTTCTCCTTTCACTAAACTATTATAAGCTAATTGAATTCTTTCCCATCTTTTATCGCGATCCATAGCATAATATCTTCCACTCACACTGGCTATTTTCCCTACGCTATTTGATAAATGATTTTCTACTTTTTGTACAAATTCGTAACCGCTTTTAGGGTCGGTGTCGCGACCATCTGTGAAGGCATGAATGAACACTTGTGATAGACCCTGTGTTTTACATAAATCGCAAATAGCCATTAAATGACTGGTATGTGCATGAACGCCACCATCACTGACTAAACCCAATAAATGCAAGGGTTTATGATGCTTCTTCGCATATTCGATAGCATTTAATAAAGTTTTATTTTGTGCCAATTCTCCAGTGCGAATAGCAACATTAATTCTTTGTAATTCCTGGTACACGATACGTCCTGCACCTAGGTTGAGGTGCCCCACTTCACTATTCCCCATTTGACCTTCTGGAAGTCCTACATCTTCCCCGCAAGTCACTAATGTGCTGTGCGGATAATGTTGGTATAAACTGCTCACGAAAGGGACTTTTGCATGTTGAATAGCATCTGCATTAGGTACCTGTCCTAAACCCCAACCATCCATAATCACTAAAATTACTTTTTTTGACATCTGATAAACTTTTTAAAGCCTTAACTTTGAGGCTGATTACATTGTACTACAAAGTTTCAAAATACTAGGCACATTACAAACTTAAAGCGAATCTAATCCTTTAAAAAAATGAAATTCATTTCCAAAATACTCCTAATCATTAGCTTTTTATTTTGCGCCAGCTATGTTCGGGCACAAAATCAAACAGAAAATCTGGTTCAAACTTTACAAACAGCAAATTTTAGCAACTTGCTGACTTTTTGGGAGGATCAGGCCGAGGTTAATATTTTAGATCAAGTGAATCAAAAACAACTTTCTCCTTCACAATCCAATCAGCAATTGCAGCTTTTTTTTAGCAATAAAAATATTGTAGGATTTGAAAAAAGTGCAGAACGTAAATTAGGCAGTACCATTTATATCACTGGAAAATTATTATCAGCTCAAGCAAAATATAATATAAGCATGCTGTTGCAAGAAACTAAAAAAGGAGTTTCTATTGTGAGCATTCGAATCAATTAATTTTCATCTCAAACAAATGAGTAAAAAAAATAAAACAACTTCCCCATTTGTTTACAGTACCAATCCTGAAGCAATGATCACTCCTATTGAGGAGCAGGCGGAAACTTTATTGCCGGCAGAGCAACCTTTGCGCGTTATTTTAGAGACCAAACATCGGGCAGGTAAAACAGTCACCATTGTTTATGGTTTTCAAGGAGCCTTATTGGAAATGGAACTCTTAGGGAAGGCTTTAAAAAATCATTGTGGAACGGGAGGTTCAGTGAAAGATGGAGAAATAATTATTCAAGGAGATCACCGTCAAAAAGTGTTTCAGTATTTGAAACAAAAAGGATATCAAAAGACTAAATTGTAAGTAGGAAGAAGCAATGAATCATGGCTAGTAAAATATTTCTAGATTCAGTCTTGCTTTTAATTCATTTACCATTGGATATTGCTGGGCAATTCGTTCAAATTTTTGTTTACTATTTAATTTTAAATGCAATGGTACGTCTTCTTTTTCGCCAGCGTCTACTAAAATGGTAAATTGAATGGCTCTGTTTTGAAATTGCTCCCACACTTTTTCCATCAAATTCATTCGCTCTTGTTCTACAAATTTTTGGGCCGTTAATGCCGAAACAGTTACAGTGAAATGCACTTCATCTTCAATTTGAAGTGTTGCTAATTTAAAAGTACCAGCAGAGGAATGTTTTAAATTTTCCTCCAAATATTGGGTATACTCATTCCAACATGCTTGAAGGGCTTCTATATTTAAAGGGATAGATTCTTTGACTTCTTCTATCTTATATTGACTACCATATTTTTGTTGTAACGCAGCAAGTAAATTCTTTTTATTGCCAGATGAGGTACTGCTACTTACGCTATTAGATGGACTAGATGCAACATCAATAGGTGTTTCGGTGGAAGTAGCCGTTATTTTGGGAGTTGAAGGGTTGACGGAGGGCGTTTCAATTACTAATTTTGCTTGTTCGTTTACCACCATTTTACCTAATGGTAAAATTCGTTTGGTTTTAATAGGATAGTGCGTGTCAACTAGTTTTTTTTTTACTACTTGGCCCTCTTCCATGCTAAGTTCAATTGCTTGTTGTAAAAAATTAAGTTTGATGAGGGCTAATTCTACGTGTAATCGTTTATTTCTTGCCATTTTAAATTGAATCTCAGATTCATTTAAAATATTTAGAGTACTTACTAAATAGGCCGTGCTTACTTTTTGTGCAGTGCTTGTGTATTGTTCCCTCCAACCTTCAATGGATTCTAATAAATGCGCACTAGCGGCATCTTTGCACACTAATAAATTTCGGATAAAACTTGCAAACCCATATAAAACCATATCGCCTTCAAAACCTTTTTGATTGATTTCGTCGTATAATAACATGGCGTTGGTTAATTCCTGATGGGTAAGAAATTCTAATAATTTAAAATAATAGGCTTCATCTAAAATATTTAAATGCTCTAATGTATTTGCATAGGTTAAAGCGCCATTTGAAAAACTTACTATTTTATCTAAGATGCTTAATGCATCACGCATACATCCTTCGCTTTTTTGAGCAATTAATTGAAGTGCATTTTTTTCGGCCTTGATTTCTTCCTTTTTTACAATTTCCTCTAAATGCGCTACAGTGTCATTTGAGTTAATGCGTTTAAAATCAAAAATTTGACACCTACTTAAAATAGTAGGTAATATTTTATGTTTTTCGGTGGTAGCTAAAATGAAAATGGCGTAGGGTGGGGGCTCTTCCAATGTTTTCAAAAAAGCATTAAAAGCACTGGCACTTAACATGTGCACCTCGTCCACAATATATACTTTGTACTTACCTGCTTGTGGTGCAAATCGAACTTGCTCCACTAAAGTCCTGATATCATCTACTGAATTATTGCTTGCAGCATCTAATTCATGAATATTTAAACTAGCCCCTTTTTCAAATGAAACACAACTATCGCATTCATTGCAAGCTTCTCCTTCTTTGGTGATATGCGTGCAATTAATTGTCTTTGCTAAAATTCGAGCACAAGTCGTTTTGCCCACACCACGGGGACCGCAAAATAAAAAAGCATGTGCTAAATGATTATTTAGAATTGCATTTTTGAGGGTGGTAGTAATATGTGACTGCCCCACCACTGTATTAAAGTTTTGGGGACGGTATTTACGGGCGGAGACTACAAAATTATCCATACTTGACGCGCAATATACACATTCAAAATCAAAACTTTTATTCTGGCAATTAAATCTTATCCCCCTTTTTTGGAAACATTATTTTTGGCTATAATCCATCTGAGGATGACGCTCAAAAGGGTGTTTTTGGGTGTCGAAAATGTATCGGAAGGTCACCATATGTCTACTTAGAGATGCATCTAGGCTTTTATAAATATTCACCATTTTTGGGTTCCAATCTGCAGCCCATCCCATTTCATATTGTATATAATGTTGGGATTGTTTGACTGCTTTATAGCAAGCATAAATTAAAAAGCTATCTACACCCAAGGCTTGAAATTTTGGAACCACTCCAAATGCCAAACCTGTTAATCGGTCATTTGATTTATTCCACTTCATCCATAACAAATGTAATTTTTGCAATAAACCCATTTTGCCATGAAAGTGTTTGAAGTATTGATTCACGTCTGGAATATTGATGAACATAGCTATGGGATCTTCTTTATAATATGCAAACCAAATCATGGTTTCATCCATGACGGGCTTTAACGTTTTAAATAATTTTAAAATTTGAGGTAAAGTAATGGCTTTGGCTTCACCGTGCTGTGCCCAGGCAGTATTATAAATGGTCACAAAATCCTGTGCAAACTTGTCTAGTTTATTTTTATCTAAATGTAAAGCACGATATTCTGATTTGGCAGCAAATTTTTGGTAACGTTCTTCAAATCTTGGAGGAAGCGGGTCGCGTAAACTTTTTTTATAATAATATTGGTTGTAGAAATTTTGAAATCCATATTGTGTCAGCAAGTTTTCATAATAGTCTGGATTAAAAGACATCCCATACATTGGTTGTTCCTCAAATCCCTCTACCATCAATCCCCACCATTTATCTCGGTCTCCAAAATTGATGGGGCCATCCATGGCTTCCATACCATTCTCTTGTAACCAAAATTTGGCGGCATCTAACAAAATTGTGGCAGCTTTCATATCATTGATACAATCAAAAAATCCCATACAGCCAGTAGGATAATTGGTGCCTTTATTTATATATTCTAGATAATAAAAAGCTGCAATTCTTCCAATCGTAATTCCGGTTTCATCTTGTAATATCCAACGTTTGGCCGCTCCATTTTTAAATAATTTATTTTTTGTTGGGTCAAAAACTTGCCTGACTTCATGATCAAGTGGTTGAATAAAATTAGGATTGTGTTTATTTAAATGGGCGTGCACATTCAAAAAAGCTTTCTCGGTAATTTTATTTTGAACCTCAATTAGTTTCATAATTGCAAATTAAAAATTTTTCAAAATACTTAATGCAAAAATGCCCGCAGTTTCGGTTCTTAATCTTGTTGGGCCTAAATGAATGGAGGAATAGTTTTGATCTGTTGCAGCTTGTATTTCTGGTGGGCTAAAATCGCCCTCAGGTCCAATCAGCAAAATTAAATCCGAAGCAGGTGTAATATTTTTAATGCTTATTTTGTGACTGTCTTCACAATGTGCAATCAGTTTTTGTGTTGCTTGCCCTTTCTGAATAAAATCCATAAAGGGCAAAGGGTTCCATAATTGAGGCAGCCATGCTTGTTGGCTTTGAATCATAGCAGATTGTAAAATACCTTGCATCCTTTCCATTTTGAATCTTTCATGAATGGTACGATGACATAGTAAAGGCACTATTTGGTGCACTCCCATTTCGGTTGCTTTTTCAAACAACCATTCTAATCTTGTTGCATTTTTTAAGAGTGATATTGCTAATGTGATTTGTTGGGAAGGGGCAGCGACCATTTTTTGATGTTGCATGGCCACTATAGTACTTTTTTTATGTGCACTTTGAATGCTGCTTTCCCATATTTCACCTGCTCCATTGGTAAGGTCCAATCGATCGCCTTCTTTCATTCTTAAAACTTGAATGGCATGTTTACTACTTTCTTCACTTAAAGTAAAATGAGTTAGACCGGGAGCAACTAGGGGTTCATAAAAATAGGGTACGGACATAAGTGTACTATTAGGTGGATTTCCTTTTAAAAAGGTTGGTCTTCATTGAGCCCTTCATCAAATTCACCTTCGTTCATTTTGCTTCCTTGAATAAAAAATCTTCCACCATCTCCAGCCGCAGTATTCCCTGTGGATGAAATGGGTTTAAAATTATTTCCTAAACCAGGAATACCAGATTCTCCATCCCATTCTTCAAATCTTTGAATATCTAAACGAGCTCTTAGTTTAATTAATTCCAATGAACCATTACGATGCTTTGCAATACGAATATGAGTTTCTCCTTGTGTGCTTTCTCCCATTTCATTACTCATTACTTCGTAATATTCTGGACGGTAAATAAACATAACCATATCGGCATCTTGTTCAATCGCCCCTGATTCACGTAAGTCACTCAATTGAGGCATCTTGCTTTCTTTTCTGGTTTCCACTGCACGACTTAATTGAGATAAAGCGATAATTGGAATATTTAATTCTTTCGCTAAGGCTTTTAAACTTCGTGAAATATTGCTAATTTCTTGTTCACGATTGGAGTTGCGATCACCAGATCCGCTCATTAATTGCAAGTAATCAATGATGATGATTTTAACATGATGTTTGTTCACCAATCTTCTGGCCTTGGCTCTAAATTCAAAAATATTTAAAGCGGCAGTATCATCTATGTAAATGGGAGCAGATTCTAATTTTTTAATTCCTTTTGCATGTAATTGTTGGTATTCATAATCTTCCAATTTTCCACGTGAAATTTTTTCCATTTTAATTTCACTCTCGGCACTTAAAATTCTTTGTACTAATTGAGACGCACTCATCTCCAAACTAAAAAATCCAACAGGTTGTGGTTTGGTTGGATGTAATGCCGCATTTCGTGCTAGGTTTAATGCAAATGCAGTTTTACCAACCGAAGGACGTGCCGCTAAAATAATTAAATCGGTAGGCTGCCAACCGTAGGTAACTCTATCTAGGCTTGCATATCCGCTCGGCACTCCCGAAATTTCATCTTTCTTAGTGCGTAGTTCATCTATACGATTAATAGCC
>JAFMJX010000081.1 GCA_017853235.1 Chitinophagaceae bacterium
TAAGGTTTTGTTCTGAATGATATGATAGAACTTAATGCTAAGTCCCATAAATAGCATTTTAGGGTTTGCATTGCGTTCTATATGATAAACTGCCTTATCTAGTTCATTTACAATGGCTTCCATCTGACTTACCCCTGCTATTTTATTAATTCTTAAAGCAAAATCCTTTAGGTCATTGTCTAAAGGAATGTTGTTACCCATTGTTTTTAAACGTATGCTGTGTTCTAATAAATGATTGAAATACTTCAAAAACTGCTTTTGTTGCTCACGGCCCATTTTACTCATTTCTTCCACCCATTTTAATTGCGCCAAAGGTCCAGTTCGTAAAATGGCATTTAACCAGTCTTTAATTTGGGTGATATAATCTGCATCACTATGTTGTACCAAATGAAGGGCTTCTCTATAATTTCCGTCCGACAATAATGCAATTTGTTTGGCTTTGTCTGAACTCAATTTGCCTCTTTCAATTAAGGCTGTTTCAATTTCGGTAACCGATAATCGAGGTACTTTAACAAATTGACATCTGCTTAAAATAGTGGGTAAAATAGTTTCTTCCGAAGCAGCCACTAAAATAAAAATGGTATTAGGAGGAGGTTCTTCAATTAATTTTAATAATTTATTTCCTTCATGTCCTAAATATTCTGGCATCCATAACACCAATACTTTATAGGCGCTTTCAAAACTTTTAAAGGATAATTTTTTGATAATTTCATTGCATTCATCTGCACTTATATTCCCTTGTTTATTTTCTGCTTTGATAAATTGTAACCAATCAAAAGCATTTCCATAAGGGTAGCCTTTTATAAATTCTCTCCATTCTTCAATAAAATTGGCACTGATATTTTTTTTACCTGATTTTTCTGAAGTGATGGTAGGGAAACTAAAATGTAAATCAGGATGAAGTAATTGACTAGCTCTATGATAAGCTGGCAAATTGGCAATTTCTTCGGGGCTATATTTTTTAAATTCGACAGGTTGGGCGGGAGCCCCAAATAAATCGGGTCCAGGCTCGGTGATACTTGGAAGGCTTACAATATATTGGGCAAACGCAATGGCTAAAGGAAGCGCTCCAGAGCCTTCGGGGCCCACCATCAGCAAGGCATGGCTCAACCTTTGTTGATGCACCATGTCCACCAATTGCTTTTTTAATTTTTCTTGACCAATAACTTCGCTGAGTAACATGCAACGAAGATACTGCTTCCTGACATTATTTTAAATAAGATAAAATAGCGTCGCTGTCTGGCTTTACATTACTAGGAAAATAAGCAATCATTTTTCCATTTTCATCCAATAAAAATTTATTGAAATTCCATGAAATACTAGCATCTAACACTCCGTTTTTTCCTTTTTGAGTAAGCCATTGATAAATAGGAGCTGTGTTATCCCCTTTCACATCAATTTTATCTGCTAAAGGAAAACTTACCCCATAATTCTTTTTACAAAATGCTACAATTTCCTCATTCGATCCAGGTTCTTGACCTCCAAATTGGTTACAAGGAAATCCTACAATAACTAATTTGTCTTTGTATTGTTCATATACTTTTTGCAATGCTTCGTATTGTGGTGTGTAGCCACATTTAGAAGCTGTATTGACTACTAATATTTTTTTGCCTTTGTATTTTGCAAAATTAATTTGATTGCCATCAATGCTTTTCACTTGAAAATTATGAATTGATTGAGCTTGTGCAAATAAGGAAGTGGCCATAAATAATAAGGTGAATAGGTATTTCATATGTTTTAATATTTTGATTGTTGTATGAGGTTTAATAGTATAAATATAACAACAATTCAAATAAAAGGTTGACTCTATTTAATGCAAAGTATAAGCGGCAGCGGCAAACCCAATACTCGCTGGTTGTGCCGTCAATAAACAATGTCCTAATGCTTCCATGGTAGCACCTGTAGTAACTACATCATCAATTACAAGTAAATGCATTCCATGTAAAGTTTGAGGGTGGCAAAGTTCAAAATGCATCATAGCTTGACTGCCACGTTGTAGTCGGTCTTTATGGGTTTGTGTGCTGGTGTTTTTTAGTTTTTTAATCGCTTTGTTTAAGATAGGCCATCCGCAAACCGATGCAATGCCTTCACATAATAGCAGCGCCTGATTATAACCTCTTTTTCTTAGTCTTGCACTTTGAATTGGGACGGGCACCAAAACATTAATATGCCCAAACCGATTACTTTTTAAAAGTTCGTCCCCCATAATTTTTCCTAGTAACCAACCTGCTTTTGCGTTGTTTTTATATTTTAATTCAAAAAATAGTATTTGCACAATACTCTTTTTAGTAAAAAATAATGCGGCGCCGGAGGCGCTTAATGAGATGCGACCCCAAAACATTTTTTCAACAACATTATCTTTGATTGAAAAAAAATCAGTGTAAGGTAATTCTTGAATGCAAGTGTTGCATAAAATATTTAAATCATGTAACTCCTCGCTGCCACATTGTAAGCAAATGTTTGGGAATAATAAATGAAAAAAATCTTGAAAATATTTTTTTAGAGTGAAAGGCACTAAAAAAATAATCTATATGCTTCATCTACTCTTTCTATAGCTATAATTTCAATACCATATTTTTTGGGCTCAATTCCTTTTTTATTAAATTCCGATATATAAATTTTTTCGAATCCTAATTTTTCTGCTTCTGCAATTCTTTGTTGTATGCGATTCACTGCTCGTATTTCTCCGTTCAATCCAACTTCACCTGCAAAGCAAATTCCTTGTGGTAGTGGCACATCTTCATAAGATGAAAGAAGCGAAAGAATAATTGCTAAATCCAAGGAAGGATCTTCAATCTTTAAACCACCTGCAATGTTTACGAAAACATCCTTCATTCCAAATGCAAAACCACCACGTTTTTCTAACACTGCTAATAATAATTGTAAACGACGTAAGTCAAAACCAGTCACAGTGCGCTGTGGCGTGCCATAAACACTTTGTGTGACAAGCGCTTGTACTTCAATTAATAAAGGTCGCATTCCTTCCATAGAAGCTGCAATCGTACTGCCGCTCAAAGATTCATTTCGTTGTGCAATTAAAAATGCAGAAGGGTTATTGACCACTTTCATTCCTTCGCCTGTCATTTCATAAATCCCTAATTCACTGGTACCTCCAAAACGATTTTTTAAAGTTCGCAACATTCTGTAGGCATAGTGGCGATCTCCTTCAAATTGCAACACCGTATCCACCATGTGTTCTAAAATTTTGGGTCCTGCAATAGTTCCTTCTTTGGTGATATGACCAATTAAAAAAACAGGGGTTCCTGTTTCTTTAGCAAAGCGTTGAAATTCGGCTGCAGTTTGTTTGATTTGCGAAACACTTCCTGCGGTAGCATCAATTAAATTAGATTCTAAAGTTTGAATAGAATCTACAATTACAACAGTAGGTTTTAATTTTTTTATTGCTTTAAAAATTTGCGCAGTATGCGTCTCCGTTAACAAATAAAAATTTTCATTTTTTAATTGCAATCTGTCTGCACGCATTTTTATTTGTTGAATACTTTCTTCACCGCTGATGTATAAAACAGTTTGATCTTTCATCATCAAACCTTGTTGCAAAAACAAAGTGCTTTTTCCAATTCCAGGTTCCCCTGCAACTAATATGATAGAACCTAAAACAATACCACCTCCTAATACTCTATTCAATTCTACATCCGAACTGTCAATTCTTTTTTCAGACAAACTATTTACTTCATTCAATGAAATAGCTTGATTGCCATTTTGATTGTTATGATATCCTTCCCAATCATTGGAGGTTTCTTTTCCTTTGTCAATCAATTCTTCGGTAAAGGTATTCCACTCATTACATGCAGGACATTTACCAGCCCATTTAGCTGATTCATAACCACAATTGTTGCAAAAAAATGCCGATTTGGGTTTACTCATAAGGTAAAGATAATTGCTTCCCTTAAAATGCTTGAACGTATTTGCCGAAAATGGCTCAAATGAGAAATTTAGACTCAAAAAGGGGGTTTTAAAGAGTTTAAGGAATGCACTTTTTTTGAAATTTATTTAAACAAAAACAAACGTTAGCTAGTGATTTTTGAGCATTTTAAATTTCAAGCATATGACAACTTAATATATTGTAAATATATATTTTATATGTTAATAAAAATTATTATATATAATATAAAAACACCAATTCTAATTGTGTTAGGTGAACATTTTATTACCTTTTTGTTAAAATCTGTTAAAAAAAGACTTGATTTTCGTTGGCAGAAACTATGACTTATATTATATTGCACAACATGTTCTCTACAATGGAGGGCTTTATTAACAAAAATTTTGACAACAACATGAGAAAAAAACTACTATTGAGTTTGTTTGTTGCGTTTTTCTCTTTCACGGCGGCAATCGCGCAAAACACAACTGTAACTGGTAAAGTAACAGATGACAAAAATGCGCCCATTGAAGGTGCTGTCGTAACTGAGAAATCAAAAACAAATAACCGAGCTATCACTGATGCAAGTGGTACTTACAGAATTAGTGTAAAACTAGGATCTGTATTACAAGTGTCTAGTGTAGGATTTGAAAGAAAAGAAGCAGCAGCGCAAGCTGTTACTAACTTTAGTTTAAAATCTTTAAAAGAAGATTTAAGTGAAGTGGTTGTAACTGCCTTGGGTATCAAAAAGGAAAAGAAAGCCTTGGGATACGCGGTTTCTTCTATTGGTAAAAAAGACCTTGAATTAAAACCTGAGGTTGATATTGCTCGTATCTTAACTGGTAAAGCTCCTGGTGTTAATATTTTAAATACAAGTGGTTTATCTGGTTCTGGTACTAACGTTGTAATTCGTGCTATTTCTACAATCTCTGGTGGAACTTCTCCATTATGGGTTGTGGATGGTGTGCCTTTTGACGGTGGTAACAACCAACAAACTTCTTTCGTATATGGTAACAACTCTCCTAGCCGTTTCTTAGACTTAGACGCGAATAACGTGGAGTCTATTGACGTATTAAAAGGTTTGAGTGCGACTACTTTATATGGTGAGTTAGGACGTAATGGTGTTATCTTGGTAACTACTAAAAACGGATCTACTCAAAAAACCAGAAAGAAAAACGAGGTAACTGTTTCTCAATCATACTTTGTTAACCAAGTGGCTAACCTTCCAGATTATAACACTACATATGGTGGTGGTTTTGATTTGAGTATTGGTTTGGCTTTCTTTAGTAACTGGGGTGGTGCTTTCAAAAATCCTCCAACTTTAGTGGCGCATCCTTATAGCCGTTCAGCTTTGAATGCTGCGTTCCCTCAATATGTTGGAAATAACAGTTACCCATTAAAGTTTTATAACTCTGTTAAAAACTTCTTCCAAGATGGTGTTACTAAAAACACTTCAGTAAACTTTGCTGGTTCTGCCGGTAACGTAAACTATAACATTAACTACGGTTACACAGATGACCAAGGTTTTGTAGAAGGTAACGGAACCATGAAAGGAAATATTGGTATGGGTGGTACAGCTAAATTGACTAACAAAATCACTATTAGCGGTACTTTCAACCACGTTAATACTGACGTTAAGTCTCCTCCAACTTCTCCTTCATTTGGTAGTACAGCATCTGCACCATCTATTTTTGGTGACGTAATGTACACTCCAACTGCGGTAGATTTAATGGGATTAGAGTGGGAAAACCCAATTGATCATTCTCATGTTTACTATAGAAGTGGTAACGATATCCAAAACCCAAGATGGACTGCTAAGAACTCTTTTAACCGTGATAAGGTTTCAAGAAATTTTGGTAATATCTTAATGGCTTGGGATGCGGCTAAGGATTTAAAAATAGCTTACCGTTTTGGTTATGATGATTATTCTAACTACCAATTATATGCTCAAAACAAGGGGGGTACTTATTTCCCTACAGGTTTCATGAGAACAAGTGTTGGTTTCAATAACATTATTGACCACACTTTAACTGCAACTTATAAAAAAGACATCAACTCTGATTATAGCTTTGACGTATTAGCGGGTGTGAACGATCGTGAATTAAGCTACAATCAAATGGGTGCTACAAGTAAAGAACAATTAGTATTTGGTTTATTAGACCACTCTAACTTTACAACACATGATATCAATAACGAGGGCGGTGGTGATATGGATTATAAAACTTTCCAACAATCATTAGCTGCTTTTGCTACTGCTACCTTAGATTATAAGCGTTTTGCCTATTTAGTATTAGGTGGACGTAATAGCTGGACTTCTACATTAGAAGCCGCTAATCGCAGTATCTTCTATCCAAATGTAAGTGCTTCATTTATTCCTACAGAAGCGTTGTCCTTCTTAAGAAATAAAAAGAATATCAACTACTTAAAATTACGTGTTGGTTATTCTACAGCAGCAAACTTCCCTGGACCTTATTCTACAAGATCTGCCTTGTCAATTTCTACAAGAAACTTTGTAACAAGTGGTGGATCTGTATTAAATACCAACGCAATTCCTAACTTCTTACCTAACGCAAATTTAAAGCCTGAGTTATTACAAGAATTAGAAGCGGGTATTGAAGGTAAATTCTTCCAATCACGTTTAAGCTTGGATTTAACTTTATATAACCGTGTTGCAAAAGATCAAATCTTAAACAGAGATTTAGATCCAGCTACTGGTTATACTGCTATCCAAATCAACGCTGGTCAAGTAGCTAATAAGGGTATTGAAGCTCAAATTGGATACAAAATCATTAAAGGAAAAGATTGGACTTGGGATTTAACAGGTGTTTGGACCATTAATGAGTCTATGGTATCTAATATCCCAACTGACTTAAAAGAAATCGTTTATGCAGGTTATACTACCTTAGGTAACTTTGCTATTAACGGACAACCTTTAGGTATCATGAAAGGATATTATTTCCAAAAGGATGCCAAGGGTAATTTGTTAGTTGGTTCTGGTGGTGATTATATGGCTTCAAACGGAATTGGTGTCATTGGTGATCCAAACGCAAAATACAAATTAACTGGTATTTCTAGTTTAAGTTATAAGCAATTCAATTTCCGTTTCCAATTTGATTACACTTGCGGTGGTGATATTTACTCTTCAACAGTAAGATCATTGTTAGCGAGAGGGGTAACTGCGGATACCGAATTTGATCGTGCTGCTCCTTATATTTTACCAGGGGTATTGGAAAATGGTAAACCAAACAATATTCAAATTAGTGCGACTCAAGCCTTCTTTAATAACATGTTTGGACCAGACCAATCTGGTATGTTTGACGGAACAGTTGTAAGATTAAGAGACGTTTCTCTTAGTTATTCATTACCTGAAAAATACTTATCAAAAACTCCATTTGGTAGCTTGTCTATCTCTGCCAACGGAAGCAACTTATGGTACTTTGCTCCTAACTTCCCTAAACACATGCATTTTGATCCAGAAACAAATGGATTGGGTGTAAGTAGTGGTAAAGGTTTCGAGGGTATCACTGGTCCTTCTGCACGTAGAATGGGTGTAAGTGTAAGAGTAACCTTTTAATCCTAACTAAAGTAAAAAAGAAATCTATATGAGATATTTAAAAATTATAATCGTCACTGCCTTACTTACAACTGCGGTTGCATGTAGCAAACAATTAGATAGTCTTTTGGACAACCCAAATGCTCCTTCAATAGGAACAGCGGATGTTGACTTGTTATTAAATACAGTTCAATTATCTTTTGCTGGATTTTTTGATGGTGCATCCAACGACGGGGGCCAATTAACAAGACAACAA
>JAFMJX010000082.1 GCA_017853235.1 Chitinophagaceae bacterium
ACAGGATTTGAACCTGCGACCACACGCCCCCCAGACGTGTACGCTACCGGACTGCGCTACCACCCGAAATAAGACTCCCTTATTCTCAAAATTGGAATAAACTGCTTCCCAATTTTAGTACCTAATGATTAAACACTAAATGTTAAATTTTGATTGAAAATGAACATATTAGATGTAAATTCAATGGATTTGAGGCGCAAATATAAACTCAAATACAAAAAAACGAGCTATATTGCATTTAAATTTTATTGACCCGATGACAATTCTTCTAAGGCAAGTCAAAATTACAGACCCAAGGTCTCCACACAACGGCTTAGTTAAAGATATTTTAATACAGGATCAGGTCATTTCTTCCATTACAGAAAATTACAAAGAAAAAGTAGACGAAGCATTGGATTTGAAAGGAACTTCAGTAAGTCCTGGATGGGTAGATCCTTTTGTACATTTTTGTGATCCCGGAATGGAACATCGTGAAACTTTATTATCAGGTGCTACTGCAGCTCAACATGGTGGATTCACTACTGTTTTCGCACTTCCAAATACAAATCCTTGCACGGATTCAAAATCACAAGTATCTTATATACTCCAGCAAAATAAAACACTTCCAATACATGTATTGCCTTTGGGAGCATTATCAAAAAAAATAGAAGGTAAGGATTTAGCTGAAATGATTGATATGCATCAAACGGGAGCTATTGCTTTCACAGATGGATTAACTCCAGTTCAATCTACCCTACTATTTTTAAAATCACTTCAATATGTAAAAGCGTTTGATGGTGTCGTGATACAAATGCCTATTGATAAAAGTTGGGGAAGTTTGGGTTTGATGAATGAAGGCATCGTATCCACTAAAATGGGTTTAGCTGGTATTCCGGCTATTGCAGAGGAATTAATGATTGCAAGAGATATTGAACTTTTAAAATATACTCAGTCTAAATTACATATCACTGGAGTGAGCACTGCAAAAGGAATAGATCATATTAGAAAAGCAAAGAAGGAAGGTTTGTCTGTTACTTGTAGTGTTACGCCTTATCATTTATTTTTTACAGAAGAAGATGTGCAAGATTATAATACTTTATTAAAAGTAAATCCACCTTTGAGAACTAAAACGGATCAAGCTGCTTTACTTAAAGCCATCGAAGATGGAACTATAGATTGTATTAGTTCTCATCATATGCCGCAGGATTGGGATGCTAAAACTATAGAATTTGAGAATGCTAAATCGGGGATAGCATCTATTGAAACTACTTTTGCAGCATTAAATCATCTTCTACCATCATTATCAGAAGACCTTTTGGTAAAAGTTTTATCCATCAATGCAAGATCCATTTTTAATACAGGAGCTGCAGTCATAAAAGAAGGTGAAATTGCTGATTTTACTTTTTACTCCAAATCAGAAATGACTCAAATAAATAGGAATGATTCAAAAAGTAAATCTGCCAACTCCCCTTTCTGGAATGTATCTTTAACTGGAAAAGTAAAAGGCACTTTTGTGAAAGGGTCACCTACACTATTTTAATTTAAAATTTTAAAAATTCATTAATTATGGAAAATAAAATAACATCTCACATTGTTAAAGGATCAATTCTTAGTATAGTTACAATAGTTTTAGGCGTTATCATTTATGTGTTTAATTTATATGAAGCAGCTTGGTTGAGTTATATCAACTATGCCATTTTAATTGGTGGAATAGTTTATAGTTGTATTTTATTTGCAAACGAGAGTCAAAATAATGTCACATTTGGAAATATTTTTGCTCATGGTTTTAAAACCACTTCAGTATTAATTGTTATTGTTACAGTATACACTTTCTTGTCAGTGAAATTTTTGTTTCCAGATATGCAAGATAAAATCATTGAAATTTCTCGTAAAAAAATGGCTCAAAACCCACAATTAACCGATGAAATGATTGAGCAAGGAGTAAACATGACGAAGAAATTTTTTGTTCCGTTTGCCATTGGTGGGGCTGTTATTGGGAATGCTTTTTTAGGGGTCATTGGTTCCTTAATTGGAGCTGCTGCTGCTAAAAAAAATCCAGCTGATCCATTTGCTGAACCTACAGCTTAATATAAATTATACATGCAGATATCTGTTGTTATACCACTTTTTAATGAAGCCGATTCTTTACCGGAATTAATGGCTTGGATTCATCGAGTGATGGAATCAAACCAATTCTCTTATGAGGTCATCATGGTGGATGATGGTAGTGATGATCATAGTTGGTCTACCATTCAACAATTACGCAATCAGTATGTACATTTAAAATCCATTAAGTTTCAAAGAAACTATGGTAAATCTGCAGCTTTAAATGAAGGTTTCAAAGTGGCACAAGGAGATATTGTAGTCACCATGGATGCAGACTTACAAGACTCCCCCGAAGAGATTCCTGAATTTTATGAAATGATCACTCAACAAGGTTTTCATTTAGTGAGTGGGTGGAAGAAAAAGCGCTACGATAATACTTTTACAAAAAACATTCCTTCTAAAATATATAATGCGGTTGCTCGAAGAAGTTCGGGTATTCGTTTACATGATTTTAATTGTGGTATTAAAGCATATCAATTAAAAGTGGTAAAAAGCATAGAAGTGTTTGGAGAAATGCATCGATACATCCCTATCTTAGCAAAATGGGCTGGGTTTAAAAAAATTGGAGAAAAGGTGGTAGTTCATCAAGCTCGAAAATATGGTACTACTAAATTTGGTTGGGAGCGATTTGTAAATGGTTTCTTAGATTTAATGACCATACAATTTTTATCAAAATTTGGTAAAAAGCCAATGCAATTTTTTGGTTTATTAGGGTCCTTATTTTTTATACTTGGTTTTGCTTCAGTGGGATATATTGTTTTCGGAAAATTGATGGATCCCGAATTTACGGTTACAAATAAACCTGCGTTTTATATCGCTTTGACAGCCATGATTGTTGGAATGCAATTATTTTTAGCTGGATTTATTGCAGAATTAGTAAACCGCAATGCCTCTGAAAGAAATACCTATTTAATCGAAGATAAAATAGGATGGTAAACAAATTGGTCATAATAGGCCCCGCTTGGCCTTTAAGAGGTGGCCTAGCAGCATTTGATGAAAAATTAGCTACCTGTTTTAGTGAAAAAGGCATTCAAAGTTCCATTCAAACATTTTCACTACAATACCCTTCCCTCCTTTTTCCAGGGAAAACTCAATATTCCACCGAACCAGCTCCAATAGGAATCAATATTAAAGCCACAATTAATTCCATCAATCCATTCAATTGGATAAAGGTAGGTTGGCAAATAAAAAATGAAAAACCCGATTTAATTATTGTAAGATTTTGGATTCCTTTTTTAGGCCCTTGTTTAGGGACAATTTTAAAAATAGTACATTGGAATAAACATACTAAAATCATAGCTATTGTAGATAACATGATACCGCATGAAAAAAGATGGGGGGATTCATTTTTTACAAAATATTTTGCATCTAGCATAGATGGATTTATGACTATGAGCGAAAAAGTCAAAAAGGATGTTAAATTATTTTCACATAAACCAATCCAAGTTTCGCCACATCCTATTTTTGATCATTTTGGGCAAAGTATTTCTAAGCAAGTGGCTCGCAAACAATTAGGATTACCAGAAACTCAAAACATTATTTTATTTTTTGGATATATAAGAAAATATAAAGGGCTTGATTTGTTAATAGAAGCAATGAAAGATGATCGCATTCAGCAGTTAGGGATTCATTTATTAGTAGTAGGTGAATTTTATGAAGCAGCTTCTCCTTATTATGATTTAGTGGAAAGTTTAAATTTGCAAAATAAAATCACTTTTTATGATCAGTTTATTCCAGATCAAGAAGTGACAAATTATGTTTCTGCTGCTGACTTTATTATACAGCCATATAAAAATGCCACTCAAAGCGGTGTCACCCCTTTAGCGTATCATTTTAATAAGCCAATGTTGGTAACAAATGTGGGTGGTTTGGCCGATACGGTACCACATTTAAAAGTGGGTGTAGTAACTTCCCCTAATAGTGCATCTATTGCAGATGGTATTGTTACTTTGTATGAGCATGGGGTATCCTATTTTGAACCATTTTTACAAGAAGAAAGAAAAAAATATTCTTGGGAACAAATGACTGAAAAATTTTTAGCTTTACAACAACAATTATAACATTCATTGACTGAATAAAATATTCTTATGTCTATTGATAAAATTTCAAAAATCATTACACAATCTATTCAAGTAAAACAGGATTTATTGTCAAATTCCGAATGCATCCAAAAAATAAATATGGTAGTAGAAGTAATCACAAAAGCCTTTAAAAATGGCAATAGTGTTTATTTTGCTGGGAATGGAGGAAGTGCTGCAGATGCGCAACATTTAGCAGCTGAATTTTCGGGACGTTTTTATAAAGATCGTAAAGCGCTGCCTTCGGAAGCTTTACATTGCAATACCTCCTACTTAACAGCAGTTGCAAATGATTATAGCTATGAAGTAATTTATGCAAGACTTATTGAGGGAATTGCTAAACCTGGAGATATTTTAGTTGGTATTAGCACATCTGGAAATTCAGGAAACATTGTGAAAGCATTTGAAGCAGCTAAATTAAATCAAGTCATAACAATTGGTTTTACTGGAGAAAAAGGGGGCAAAATGAAAGATATAGGTGACTATTTAATCAATATCCCCTCAAATGACACTCCTCGAATTCAGGAAGCACATATTTTGGTTGGCCATATTATTTGTGAATTAGTGGAAGCCAACATTTTTGGATAATCATAATAATGTAAATGGCATTTCAACTTTCTAATATTAATTCAACATGGACTTTATTTTTAGATAGAGATGGTGTGATTAATGTGGAGAAAAACAATGATTATGTTAAAACATGGGAAGATTTTTCATTTTATCCTGAAAGTCTTGAAGCACTACCTTTACTACGTAATTTTTTTAAAATTATTGTCATTACTACAAATCAAAAAGGAGTTGGCAAAGGAATTATGACCGAAGACGCCCTTCTAAATATTCATCAAAATATGATGGATCAAATTCAAATTATTGGCGGCGGAATTGATCATATTTTTTATTGTACCGATTTGGACAATGATTCTCCAAACAGAAAACCACAGCCTGGTATGGCTTATCAAGCTAAGGAACTATTTCCTTTAATAGATTTACAAAAATCCATTATGGTTGGAAACCGAATGAGTGATATGCAATTTGGAAGAAATGCAGGAATGCATACCGTATTTTTAGCTACCACGCATCCCGAAACACCATTTCCTGATGATAACATTGATCATCGATTTGCTAATTTATTAGATTTCACACAAGCCATATTTAACAATCAATAAACATCTCAAATACTATTTTTGTTTCTGAATAGAAAAGAATATAATGGGTGGTTACAAATAAATTAATATGTTGAAGTCTTGTTTTTTTAATTTTATATTTATTAATCTTTTATTTCCATTATTATCACTAGGTCAAGTGATAGATACCACTCAAAATAATGGCCTAACGCTTCAAAAAATTGCTTTACAAATTCAAACTGACACACTTTTGTCACATCGATTGTACGCTGATAGTATATTAACAAGAGCTTTGGTATTACAACTCAAACAACCATTTTCTTTTGATTTTAACTTTGATTCCTTATCAGCTATAAAACATATTACTTCTCCCGACCAAAAATTTAAATTTTTTTCATGGCAAATTGATTTAGGTGATGGAACATACAGACAGAGAGGTGCTATGCAAATGAAAACCACAGATGGTAGCTTAAAATTGTACCCTTTTTTTGATAATTCAGACTTTGTCCAAAATATAAGCATTGGTGTATATGATCGTAAGCATTGGATTGGAGCTATATATTATGATATTATCCCTGTTATATATCATGGAGATACTTTATATACATTATTAGGCTTTGATGAAAATACCAATGGGGTTTCCAAAAAAATTATTGAAATAGTAAATTTTGAAAATGGAGAACCAATTTTAGGTGGTGATTATTTCAAATATCCCAATGATCCTACATACCCTATTGGAAAGGTGGATCGTTTCGTATTTCAATATAAAAAAGGGAGTAATGCAGTTGTAAAATATGATTCCATGAACCGCAGAATTATGATATCTGAATTAGCTAGTACCGAAAATGATTTAAAAAAAGTGGAAACCTTAGTGCCCTCAGGGAATCAAAAATATTTTGCTTGGATAAATGGGAAATGGGAATTGTCGGTAAATGAAGAAACAATTTTCGAATAGATGGATCTCAAATTGGGATAGGGTTTAATCCAATTTAAGAACTGCTAAAAAAGCTTCCTGCGGGATTTCTACGTTTCCAATTTGACGCATACGTTTTTTTCCTTCTTTTTGCTTTTCCAATAATTTACGTTTACGGCTAATATCACCACCATAACATTTAGCAGTCACATCCTTTCTCATGGCACTAATATTTTCACGAGCTACAATTTTAGCACCAATGGCAGCTTGAATTGAAATTTGAAATTGTTGCTTGGTCAATAATTCTTTTAATTTTTCACATAATTTACGACCAAATTCGGCAGCTTTCCCTCTATGAATTAATGCACTTAGCGCATCTACTTTTTCTGAATTAAGTAAAATATCCATTTTCACAATATCAGCATCTCTAAAACCTATTTGAGAATAATCAAATGAGGCATACCCTCTTGTTTGACTTTTTAATTTATCGTAAAAATCAAATACAATTTCGGTCATAGGCATTTCAAAAATTAATTCAACTCTTGTAGGGGTTAAATAACTTTGATTGATTAATATTCCTCTTTTGCTTAAGCATAAAGTAATGATATTGCCAATATAATCTGGAGCTGTTATAATTTGTGCTCGAATATATGGCTCTTCGATATGTTCAATTTTAACCGGATCAGGCATTTCAGAGGGATTATTCACTACTAACTTTTCACCTCTTGTGGTATAAGCCAAAAAACTTACGTTAGGCACTGTAGTAATTACCGTTTGATTAAACTCACGTT
Organism: Chitinophagaceae bacterium; assembly: GCA_017853235.1. GTDB lineage: Bacteria > Bacteroidota > Bacteroidia > Chitinophagales > Chitinophagaceae > Sediminibacterium. Next base: position 6,992 of record JAFMJX010000082.1, read on the forward strand.
CCAGACGTTCTTGAATAATCTCCATATGAAGTAATCCTAAAAATCCACATCTAAATCCAAAACCAAGTGCCTGTGAAGTTTCTAATTCAAAAGTTAACGAGGCATCATTTAATTGTAATTTTTCCATACAATCCCTTAACTCTTCAAATTCATCTGTATTTACCGGATAAATACCGGCAAAAACCATTGGCTTCACTTCCTCAAAACCGTTGATCATTTCACCTGGATTATTGGCAAGAGTAATAGTATCTCCTACTTTTACTTCCTTAGCAACTTTAATCCCGGTAATAATATATCCTACATCTCCTGCTCTCACTTCTGCTTTAGGGGTCATCGCTAATTTTAATACACCCACTTCATCCGCATTATAATCTTTTCCAGATGCAACAAAACGAATTTTATCATTTTTCTTTAAAACTCCATTCATAATTCGATAGTATACTATAATACCACGAAAACTATTAAACACACTGTCAAATATTAAAGCTTGTAAAGGTGCGTCAGCATTTCCTACTGGCGCTGGTATTCGCTCCGCAATGGCTTGTAAAATTTCTTCAATACCAATTCC
>JAFMJX010000083.1 GCA_017853235.1 Chitinophagaceae bacterium
CTAGTATTGGCTTTCACTTTACAAGCGCAACCTATTGTTAAGGATAAAAATGTATTTGAATTTAGAGGAGTATGGGTTGCTACAGTGGAAAATATTGACTGGCCTAGTAAAAGGGGATTGAGTAATGAGGATCAAAAAAAAGAATTTATAGCGTTATTGGATATGCATCAAAAAAATGGAATGAATGCCATTGTGATGCAAGTGCGTCCATCAGGAGATGCACTTTATCCATCCAGTTTAGAACCATGGAGCGAATATTTAATGGGGAAACAAGGATTACCTCCAAGCCCATTTTATGACCCACTTACCTTTATGATTCAAGAAACCCATAAAAGAGGTATGGAATTTCATGCATGGATTAATCCTTATCGTGCAGTATTTAATGTCAATAAATCAAGTATAGCACCTAGTCATTTAACTCGCATACACCCTGAATGGTTTTTAACTTATGGTGATAAAAAATATTTTAATCCAGGTTTGCCAGAAGTATGGCAACATACTAATCGAGTGGTGTATGATATTGTAAGCAGATATGAAGTGGATGCCATTCACATGGATGATTATTTTTATCCTTACCGTATTGCCGGTAAAGAATTTCCTGATCAAGCAACATATGTTCAATATCAAAGAGGTTTGAATAAGGATGATTGGAGAAGAAGTAATTGCGACACCATTATCAAACAATTAAATGCTACTATTAAACGTGCAAGACCAGGGGTTCAATTTGGGATCAGTCCTTTTGGTGTATGGCGCAACAAATCAGCAGACCCCAGAGGCAGTAATACCAAAGCAGGACAAACCAATTACGATGATTTATACGCTGATATATTATTGTGGATGGAAAAAGGATGGATTGATTATGTAACACCTCAAGTATACTGGGAACATGGTCATCCATTAGCAGATTATGATGAAATAATTAATTGGTGGAACAATAACAGCTATGGAAAAAATTTATATATAGGACATGGAATATATCGAGCTGGTAGTAACCCAGGTTGGAAAGATAAAAACGAGATTCCTTACCAAATCAAGCAATTGAGAAATTTAAAAAACACCAATGGGAGTGTTTATTTTAGCAGTAAAAGTTTTAATACCAATGCGAATGGCTGGAATGATACATTACAACAACATTATTATCAAAAACCAGCTTTGCTTCCAACGATGCCATGGTTAGTACAATATAATATGGAAACACCTACTGTCATAAAAAAATCGGCAGAAGAATACAGCATCAATAACTCGCAAAAATCAGGCATCAAACAATATGCTATCTTAAAAAAAGAAGCCAATACCTATAGTGTGGAAGCCATCATCAACGGAAACCCAAGTTCTATTCAATTTAAAAATTTAGGGATTCAAAAAAATCCAGCCACTTATTATTGGTTAGTAGCAATAGGTCAACAAAACCAATTAAGTAAACTGGTATTACTTCCTTAGCTTATACTTTTATTCGAAAATTCTTTTTAACGGAAGATTTTCATTGGCTTTAATAATCAAAGGAACATGTTCCACGATAGTCATGTCATTATCTAAACCAAAGGCTTTTTGATCACTTTGTGATAATTGTTTGATATTAAAATAAACATCCATGATAAAGTCTTCTTTTACCGATAATTCATTCTCTATAGAGAAGAAACTTTCTATTATAACATAAGTGATGTCGGTATGAAAATCCTTACTCTTTAAGGATTCATACCTACTATAAATTCCTAATTCTTGGCATTCGTTCAATTCTTGCATTACTTTTTTAAACAGCACATTTACTCTGGGCTGTATCCTAAAACCTAATCTAAAGTCAACACGCATCACTTTATCATCCACTAATTCGCGAATAGAGTATTCCATACCATAAGGTGAATCGGTTCTATCAATATGAATAAACCAATAAATATCGGCACGCTTTGGTTTTCTATTTAAGATAGAATCAATAATTCGATGTTCAATTTCACGATGATTATTTGCTTTTGTTAAGTACACCAAATGAGTGGCATAACGAGGCACTTCCTTGTCCGCACTTAAATCCACTAAGGGGGTGAGATAGTCTTTTATTTTCACGAAATCCAAATAACGATTGGCAATTTTACGAGCTCTATGCCATATCATCATTACAAATATCATACTCAATGAAAAAGCAAAAGTGATGGCTGCTTCTTTGATTTTGACCGTGTTTGCAATAAAAAAGGAGAATTCAACTACCACAAAAATGGCAATGATAACAGCTACCAAAGTTTGACTCCACCTTTTCACATTCAGCATATAAAAATTCATTAGAATCGTGGTCATGATCATCGTGATAATGATACTAAAACCATAAGCCGCTTCCATGAGTTCACTTTTTCTAAAGTAAAGTAGCATTGTAATACAACCCACCCATAAAATTAAGTTTAGGCTAGGAATATAAATTTGCCCTTTTTGATCGGTAGGAAATTTCACGGTAACACGAGGCCAAAAATTTAAACTGATCGCTTCATTTATTAAAGTAAAAGATCCACTAATTAATGCTTGACTTGCAATAATAGCAGCAACAGTGGCCACACCAATACCAATTAATAAAAACCAATGTGGCATAATTTCATAAAAAGGATTCAATCCTTCCATGGGCTGCCCAATATGCTGAATCAGCCAAGCTCCCTGTCCCATATAGTTAAAAACCAAAGCTGTTTTAACAAACATCCAACTCACTTGAATATTTTTTCTACCACAATGTCCTAAATCACTATACAATGCTTCCGCCCCAGTGGTGCATAAAAATACAGCCCCTAATAACCAAAAGCCTTGTGGGTAATTGACCAATAAATCATATGCGTAATATGGATTTAGTGATTTTAAAATTGCAATATGTCCCATGATTTGAGACAAGCCCAATAATAAAATCATTGAAAACCAAAGCAACATGATGGGTCCAAATGCAAACCCTACAATTTTAGTTCCAAATCGTTGAAAAAAGAAAAGCAATGAAATGATGGTCATTACAATTCCAACTGTTAAATTATTCCCTGGTACAATAATATTTTCAAGTCCTTTAACCCCACCTAAACCTTCTACCGCAGAGGAAACTGAAATAGGAGGTGTTATCATTCCATCAGCCAACAACATAGCTGCACCAATAATAGCAGGAATATAAATCCATTTTACATAACGACGTATTAATGCAAACAAAGAAAAAATACCACCTTCCCCTCGATTGTCTGCTCTAAGCGTTAAAAAAACATATTTGAAAGTAGTTTGTAAAGTCAATGTCCAAAAAACACATGAGATGGCACCATATACCAATTGTTCAGAAATAATTTTATGATTGATAATGGATTTGAACACATACAAAGGAGAAGTACCAATATCACCGTAAATAATTCCAAGAGTAACGATTAAACCTGCGACCGAAAGTTTATGCGCATGTTGTCCACCAGATGTTTGTGCCATGAAGATTAGTAATTGGTTGACAAAGTTTATAAAAATTAAACATAGAAACCACTATTTAGGGTAACTATTTTGCAAAAACTTTTATTTGAAGTTTCCCTTAAAAGTCAAATAAAGTGTCCAAAAACTGTCAAACCCTTATTTGCCCCATTTAGCTATCACTGCCTTGAATCTGAAGTCAAAGATTCCTTGGAGTTGCTTTTTGACAAAAAGCCAGTGTGCGATATCCCCTAAAAATCCGAGCGGTATTTTATAATGAACAATATCAACCATCATGACACCTCCTGAAACTTCCTTGAAATGATGCTGGTGATGCCACATTGTATAGGGCCCAAACCTTTGCTCATCTACAAAATAGGCGCCTTCCTGTACATGGGTAATTTCGGTCATCCAATACAAAGGAATGCCTAGCAAAGGTTTTACGGTATATTCTATGATTTGGCCTGCATACATTTTGTCACCATGGTGTTTACTAATAATGTTAAACCCCATGTGTGAGGGTGTGATTTTGGCAAGATTGGCGGGACTGCTAAAAAAATCCCAGGCTTCTGCCAAAGAAATGGGAATAAATTGTTCGGTTTGGAGGGTGTATACTTTTGACATACTAGTATAACAAGTTGTTAGGGTTTTTGTTGTGAGAATTCCCCTTAAAGCCATTAATTTTAACCTATGATTAGTAAAGACGCTCAGCAAAAAGCATTTGAAGCTTTATATCAAGGTTTAAATGAGCAACAAAAAGTGGCAGTAGATGCGATTGAAGGACCTGTGATGGTCATTGCGGGACCTGGAACTGGTAAGACCCAAATTTTAGGAGCACGCATTGGAAAAATTTTAATAGAAACGGACACTTCTCCCGAAAATATTTTATGCTTAACCTATACCGATGCGGGCGCCATTGCCATGCGTAAACGATTGGTTGATTTTATTGGTGCTGGTGCGTATAAAGTAAACATTGCAACATTTCATTCTTTTTGTAACGATATTATTCAAGAAAATTTATCCCTTTTTGAAAAACCTAATTTAGATCCTATATCTGAGTTAGAAAAAATAGAATTACTCAAAAAACTCATTGATCAATTTGATAAGAATAACCCTTTAAAAAGATACCGTGGTGATGTGTATTACGAGATGGGAAACTTAAGTAGATTGTTTAGTGCAATGAAAAAAGAAGGTTGGACTTCTAACTATTTAATCCAACAAATTAATATTTATATTCAGGATATACCCAATAGAGATGAATTTGTGTACAAACGCAAATACAAACAATTTGAAGCGGGTGCTTTAAAACAAGGATTGGTAGACGCTGCCTTAGAAAAAATGGAAAAGCTAAAAGCTGCAGTAGTTGCTTTTGACAGTTACCAAAAACTTATGAAAGACCATAGCAGGTATGACTTTGACGATATGATCAATTGGGTCATTCAGGCATTTAAAGAACATAAAAACTTGTTATCTCAATACCAGGAAAAATACTTGTACATTTTAGTAGATGAATTTCAAGATACCAGCGGCACACAAAATGAATTAGTACAATTATTGGTGAACTATTGGGAGCAACCCAATTTATTTGTAGTAGGTGATGATGATCAAAGTATTTTCCGTTTTCAAGGTGCAAACGTTGAAAACATGTTGCAATTTCAAAAACAATATGAGCAAGACATTGTTACCATTGTACTTGAAAATAATTATCGTTCTACCCAGCCCATTTTAAATGCTTCTTCCATTTTAATTCAAAACAATCAAGAAAGATTGGTGAATAAAATGAAAGGATTATCCAAAAATTTAAAAGCTGCTTTACCCCAAAATCAAAGTATAAAAATCATTCCCTCTATCATTAGTTACAATGATCCACAAGATGAAATGATAGCTATTTCGGAACAAATTTATCAACTTGTGCAATCGGGTATTGAACCAAAAGATATAGCAGTACTTTATAAAGAAAATAAATATGGAGAAGAAATAACCCATTTTTTACAACAAAAAAACATCCCTATTTATTCTAAACGCACTGCTAATTTACTCGATCAAGTGATCGTCAAACAAATCCTTAAGATCTTAGATTATTTAGCATGCGAATGGGATCAACCCAACGAGGGCGCACATTTGCTTTTTGAAATACTCCATTTTAAATTTTGGCATATTTCTCCCATTACCATTGCCATGTTAACTACGGAAGCAAATCAATTAAAATACAATGCGCCCGAAAATACTTTCCGAAAAGTTTTAGTAGATAAAACACAGGGCACACAAACAAATTTATTTACACAAGGTGGAATGACCGAAGTGGCTAAGGCTATTCATGTTTTGGAAGATTTAATTAGTCAAATTCCTAATGTAACATTGGTGAATTTAATAGAACAAATACTTCAAAAAACAGGTATCATAAATGAAGTATTATCTGGACCAAACAAAGGTTATGATTTAGAAGTAGTAAGTCATTTTTTTGATTTTATAAAGGAAGAAACGCATCGTCATCCTAGTTTGGATATTCCAAATTTAGTAGAGATGTTTAAACTGATGCGTCGAGAAGATATTAGAATGCCTTTGCCTATCACCACAGGGAATGATGCTGGAGTAAATTTATTAACAACCCATGGCAGTAAAGGACTTGAATTTAATTATGTTTTTTTAGCAGGAACCAACGCACATTTTTGGGAAAAGAAACGCAGTACGGCATCTGCAGGATATAGCCTACCCGATACAGTACTTAGCAGTTTAGAGCAAGATGATGACAAAGAAGAATTAAGAAGATTATTTTATGTAGCTATTACAAGAGCAAAACAAAATTTAAATATTTCCTATAGTCAATATAAAGGAGATGGGAAGGAAGCCGAACCTAGTCAATTTATAATTGAATTATTGGAAGGGAAAGAAATGCGTGTTGAAAAAAGAGAAATTGACTTTGAATTGAAATCAAGTTATAAATTACTTCGTTTACAATCGGCCCCACAGCCAGAAATTGCTCAACTTGAAGCAGATTTTATAAGTCCCAAGTTAGAAAAATTTGCAATGAATGTCACAGCATTAAATAATTATCTAAAATGTCCTTTACATTTTTATTACAATAGTTTAATTCGCGTTCCTGCTGGAAAATCAGAAGCGACTACTTTTGGATCTGCCATACATGATGCCCTCCATAAATTGTTCAAGAAAATGCAAGAGGCCAACAATGTATTCCCTGACGTTCAAACATTAATACAGGATTTTAATTACTACATGAAAAGGCATCGCGAAGCATTTACACAACAAGAATTTAAAGATAAATTGGAGCTAGGTGAAACGGTTTTAATTCAATACTATCAAAAGTATTTGCATGAATGGAATAAAGTAGTGACTACCGAATATCGTATCAACCATGTCATCCTAAAAGACATCCCTTTAAAAGGAGCTATTGATAAAATTGAATTTAACGGAAAACAAGTAGTTGTGATAGATTACAAAACAGGAAATATTGAAAATGCAAGAGAAAAACTAAAGGGACCCAGTGACAAAAATCCTTTAGGTGGTGATTATTGGAGACAAGCTGTTTTTTATAAAATACTATTGAACCACCATCCCAAAAACTGGGAAGTGAGTATGGCACAATTTGATTTTGTGGAACCCAATAAGAAAAAAGAATTTGAAAAAATAAATGTACCCATCACAGATGCGGATATCACCACTGTCACACAACAAATTCAGACTGTTTGGGAAAAAATACAAAAAAAAGATTTTTACACAGGATGCGGCAAAGAAGACTGTCACTGGTGTCAATTTGTAAAAACCAACGAGTTGGCGGTAGCCCTTCATGAAACCAAGGAAATAGAAGAAACCGAAGAAGATTAATTAAGTTTGCAGGATATGAGCATAGGAAGCCTTTTAAAAACCACTACACTTATTGTAATAGCCGCCATTGGGTTAGCTCAGATATCAGGTTGTGCCAATATTGTTCCACCATCAGGTGGGCCAAGAGATAGTTTGCCCCCTTATTTACTTGTAGCCAAACCACATGATTCTAGTGTCAATATCAACCCTAAAGAAATTGTGATTGCTTTTAATGAATATATTTCCACCGATGCCGTTCAAGAAAATTTAATTTTTTC
>JAFMJX010000084.1 GCA_017853235.1 Chitinophagaceae bacterium
ATATGCAGTAGCTCCACCTGGAACATCCTCATCCACAAATAAAATACGATTTGTTTTTTTCAAAGAATCTAAAATGGAATGATGAATATCAAATGGCAATAAAGTTTGTACATCTATCACTTCGCAATCAATTCCCATGGTAGCTAAACGGCTTGCAGCATCTTCTATAATACGAAGGGTAGAACCATAAGAAACAATCGTGATATCGTTTCCAGTTTTTATAATTTCAGGAATACCTAAAGCCACTTTGAAATCCAGTAAATTTAAAGGAAGTTGCTCCTTTAAACGATACCCATTTAAACATTCAATTAATAATGCGGGGTCATTACCTTGCAGCAAGGTATTGTACATGCCTACCGCTTGCACCATATTGCGAGGCACGCACACAAACATTCCACGCAAAGCATGAACAATCATACCCATTGGTGACCCACTATGAAAAATTCCTTCTAATCTATGCCCTCTTGTGCGCACAATTACTGGACTACTTTGAATACCATTACTACGATAATGTAAAGTAGCAACGTCATCACTTAATGTTTGAAGGCCATACATTAAATAATCTAAATATTGAATTTCTGCAATAGGTCTCAATCCTCTCATAGCCATACCATGCGCTTGACCCATAATAGATTGTTCTCGGATACCAGTATCAAAAATTCTATCCGCACCATATTTTACTTGCAAGCCTGCAAACCCTTGATTCACATCCCCAATATTTCCCAAATCCTCTCCAAAAGCATATACCAATGGATTCGTAGCAAACAGAGCATCAAAATATTGATTCAAAATTTCATACCCATTTATAATGGGCGCATCCGGTGCGTATGTTGCAGGGACTCCTGTAACTCTTAAAGTACTTTTAGGACCTTCATTATATAATGCCTTACTATACGCAGGTGCTTCTTTAGCTAAATAGTCATCTAAAAATTGTTGAATGGCTGCCAAATTGGGATGATGTGGAAATTGTTCTATCACTAAACTGATAGTTCTAAAAATATCTCTTTTTAAAGGTTCTTTGTTGGTTACTAATTCATGTGAAATTTGTTGTACCGTTTTTAATTGTGCTTCATTTAATCCGGCCATACACAAAGCAACACCCTCTTTAATTTTTTGTTTAATAGGATTAATATATTTCTCCCAAGCTGCTAATTTTGAAGCTCTCACGCTTTGTTTTGTTGCTTCTTCTAGTTTTTGCAAATCAGCATCTGTGCTTAAATCATTTTCAATAAGCCATTCTCTCATTTTTTTGATGCCATCCCATTCTCTCTCCCATTGCAATCTTTCGGGAGATTTATATCTTTCATGACTACCGCTGGTAGAATGACCTTGAGGTTGTGTTAATTCTTGTATATGAAATACTACTGGGATATGATTTTCGCGCGCAAAGCTTACTCCTTCTTCAAGCACTTCGCATAAAGAGGCATAATCCCAACCTTTCACAGTATAAATTTGCAAACCATTGGTATCCTTGGTTTGTTGCATTCCTTTTAAAGCTTCGGAAATAGATCCTTTGGTTGTTTGCAATTTGGTAGGGACCGAAATGCCATATCCATCATCAAATACTAATACCACTAATGGCACTTGTAAAACACCAGCAGCATTTATCACTTCCCAAAATTGACCCTCAGAGGTGCTCGCATCTCCAATGGTACAAAAGCAAACTTCATTGCCTTCATTAGATAAATGCTTTAATTCATCTTTATATTTAGAAGCTTTAAAACTTTTAGAAGCATAAGCTAATCCTAATGCCCTTCCCATTTGACCTGCAGTAGGCGCAATATCTGCACTTATATTATAGTGATTCACTAAGTCATTCCACTCGCCTTTTTCATTTACAAAAGCAGATGCAAAATGGGAGTTCATGTTTTTTCCACCACTATAAGGATCGTTTTCGGTATCGGCATATAGTTGTGCAAAATAATCTTCTACATTAGAGGTTCCAATAGCAAACATTAAAGTTTGATCTCTGTAATAACCACTTCTAAAATCTCCTTTTTGAAAAAATTTTGCCAACGCCACTTGCGGGATTTCTTTACCATCCCCAAAAATGCCAAACTTGGCTTTACCAGTGAGTACTTCACGGCGGCCTAATAAACTTACTTCCCTACTCATCAATGCAATGCGGTAATCCTCCAGCACGGTTTTTTTGAATGCCTCAAAGGAGAGCATGTCTGGAGAAAATACAGCTTCAAGGGTGGATTCCATACAACAAAAATAGGGGTCAAAAACCATAAAAAATCAAGAAATAGATAAAATCATTTAATTACTTATTTTTCAATAATTTTAGGCTTCAAAGTCAAAAAACAACCCCAGTTGATATGAAAAAAGTAATCTTATTCTTAGGCTTATTTTTAGCCATTTCCAGCCTAGTTTCAGCGCAAACAAGCACGAATGTGGATGAAAGCATTAAGTTCAAAAATGACCAATACGATTTTGGTAAAATTAGCTTTGGTAAACCTGTGAGTTATACCATTGAATTTACCAACACAAGTAAGGATACTGTGATTTTATTAAGTGCTCGTCCCGGCTGTGGATGTACTACCCCCAATTTTAAACCCAATGAAAAAATTGCTCCAGGTAAAAATGGTCAGGTACAAATCACTTTTAACGGAAGTGCCATGGGTGCTTTTAGTCGATTTACCGACCTAGAGTTTTCAAATGGTTTGCATAAACAAACTAAATTCTCAGGAGAAGGTGTAGCAATAACAAACAATACTCCTGCACCAGTGATCAATCAAACACCTACAAACCATTAATTTTTGTTGAATTATTTTAAACACTTTTATGAAATTAAAATTATTAATACTAGGATTGATAGTCGCATTTGCTAGTATGGCACAAACAGGAATTAACTTTGATAAAACCAATCATAATTTTGGGAAGATCAAAAAGGGTATTCACAAATCGGTGGTATTTAATTTCACCAATAACAATGCCAAGCCTGCAGTGATTGAATTTGCAAACGCAGAATGTGGTTGTACACAACCTGAATACAACCAAAAGCCAATTTTAAAAGGTCAAACTGGAAATATCAAAGTAACTTATACGGCACCATTTAGTGGTGTATTCAAAAAAAGAGTCACTGTGAAATTTGCTGGAGTAAAAGAAGTGACCGAATTAGTGATTGAAGGCGAAGTGATCTTGTAATTGAATCTTAAAATAAATTTAAAATAGGTTCTATATTAACTAACATTTGCAATCATTGAAAAACATTTAACGCTATCTTTTGATAGCGTTTTTTTATTCTCCTTCGCAAGCATATCTTTGAACGCATGATCACTATAAGTCAACGTGGAATCAATATGCCTTCCTCTCCTATTAGGAAATTGTCTTCGTTTGCCGAAGCTGCAAAAAAGGAAGGAGTAAAAGTGTATCATTTAAATATTGGACAACCTGATATTGAAACTCCTAGCGTAATGATGGAGGCGGTACATCAAGCATCATTAAAAGTTTTGGAATACACAGATAGTGCTGGCATATTAAGTTTTAGAAAAAAATTAGCCCAATATTATCAATCAAAAAATATTGATGTTGATTACGAAGATATATTAATCACAATTGGAGGAAGTGAGGGCATCTTATTTGCTTTTATGGCATGCTTAGATGTAGGTGATGAAATCATAGTACCAGAGCCATTTTACGCCAATTATATTGGATTTGCCATGGCTGCTGGAATTCATATTGTCCCCATAACTTCAACTATTGAATCAGGATTTGCCTTACCTCCCATTGCATCATTTAAAGAAAAAATAACTACCAAAACAAAAGGGATTTTTATTTGCAATCCAAATAATCCAACTGGATATGTGTATAGTGAAAAAGAATTATTGCAAATTAGAGACCTCATAAAAGAACATGATTTGTATTTATTTTCGGATGAGGCATATACCGAATTTAGTTACGAGGGAAAAGTAAAAAGCACACTCACTTTATTGGGCGTAGAAGATAGAGTGATCATGATTGATACTTTTAGTAAAAAGTATTCGGCTTGCGGTGCGCGTATTGGTGCGCTTGTCACCAAAAACAAATTGGTAATAGAAGCTGTAATGAAATTTGCACAAGCAAGATTAAGCCCTCCAACTTTAGAACAAATAGCAGCTGAAGCAGCTTTAAACTTACCCAACAATTATTTTGAAGAAACTCGAAAAGAATATCAACACAGAAGAGAAGTTTTAATAAATCGATTACAAAAAATGAAAGGCGTGTATTGTCCTACGCCAAATGGTGCATTTTATGTAATGGCAAAACTACCTGTAGCCCATACAGATCATTTTTGTCAATGGTTATTAACCCATTTTAGATATCAAAATGCGACTCTGATGTTGGCCCCAGGTAGTGGATTTTATACTACACCAGGTTTGGGTAATCAAGAAGTAAGATTAGCGTATGTCATTCATGTAGAAGCTATTAACGCCGCTATGGACTGTTTAGAACAAGCTTTATTGGAATATTCCATATGGAGCCATTCTTAAATACAGCTATAATATTTAACAATAACTTATTAAATGACTATTCATTTGACAATTACCTTTGGGGTGTTGAATGGAATAGTTTGGTTTTCCATCTGGCAAGCAATCGTAAATTGCCCTCGATTCTTCGGGGGCTTTTTTTATAAATATTCCGTAAGTTTAGGTACAAAATAAAGTGCCATGAAAATCATCCAAAAAACGGTTGCAATTATTCTATTTTTTTTTATTGTATTAACAAGTTTTGCTCAAATCACACCTGCACCCAATCGTGACCAAGGTGAGGGTCCCTATACTCAATTAATTATTCGTGGTGTTACTTTGATTAATGGTACAGGCGCTCCTGCTATTGGACCTGTAGATATCGTTATTGAAAATAATAGAATTGTAAAAATACAAACAGTAGGAGCCGAAGGCGCCCCCATCAAAAATGCGAATCGTCCAGTATTGGCAAAAAATGGAAAAGAAATAGATGCCACGGGGATGTTTGCCTTACCTGGTTTAATTGATATGCATACACATATTGGTGGCGTGGAGCAAGGTACCCCTGCCGAATATGTATATAAACTTTGGATGGCTCATGGAATTACAACTGTACGTGATGTGATGACAGGCAATGGTTTAGATTGGGTATTGAGCGAGAAAAAAAGAAGTGCAGAAAATAAAATTATTGCCCCACGCATTTTTGCTTATACGGGTTTTGGACAAGGAAGTAAAAAACCAATCAATAATGCACAAGATGCGATTGAATGGGTAAATCAAAATGCTAAAAATGGAGCAGATGGTATTAAATTTTTTGGAGCCAGCCCTGAAGTAATGGAAGCAGCTATTAAAGAGAATAAAAGAATTGGTTTAAGATCTTGTTGTCATCATGCACAAACAGATGTCGCAAGATGGAATGTGTTAAATTCAGCAAGAGCAGGTATGACGAGCATGGAACATTGGTATGGATTACCCGAAGCGTTGTTTGACAATAAAACAGTGCAAGATTTTCCTTTAGATTATAATTATACAAATGAACAAAGTCGTTTTGAAAATGCAGGAAAATTATGGAAACAAGCAGCGACACCTTATTCTGAAAAATGGAATAAAGTGATGAATGAATTATTGGCATTAGACTTTACATTGGACCCCACTTTCAATATTTATGAAGCCAATCGCGATATGCAAAGAGCACGCAGAGCTGAATGGCATGAAACTTATACCCTACCTTCTTTATGGAGATTTTACGCACCTAGCAAAAACTCACATGGCTCCTATTGGTTTGATTGGGGAACAGAACAAGAAGTAGAATGGAAAAATAATTACAAACTTTGGATGACTTTTATAAATGAATATAAAAACAGAGGAGGTCGTGTGATTGCAGGTTCTGATAATGGATTTATTTACCAAACCTATGGTTTTGGTTTTATTAGAGAATTAGAACTATTAAGAGAATCTGGTTTTCATCCATTGGAAGTGATAAGATCTGCTACCTTATATGCTGCTCAGGCTTTAGGAATGGACAAGGATTTAGGTTCTATAGAACAAGGCAAATTGGCAGATATTATTATTGTGGATGCCAATCCCTTAAAAAATTTACAAGTATTGTACGGCACAGGAGCCATTCATTTAAAAGAAGATGGCACGAGTACCAGAATTGGGGGTGTTAAATATACCATTAAAGATGGCGTAGTGTATGATGCCAAAAATTTACTCCATGACGTTAAAGTAATGGTTGATAAAGCCAAGGAAAAAGAACACTTTAAAATTACGCAACCCGGATTAGATTGGTAATACAAATTAATTTGATAAAATAAATAAGGCCTCCCCAATTTTTTGGGGAGGCCTTATTATTCTTAAATAGAATTGATATTCTAAACTAATTAATCAATATCCCAGAATATTCTAGTAGTCAAAGGATCAATGGTACCTTGTGCATTCACATTAGTTCCATTTGAACCTAATTCTGTACCTGGATAATATAAACGTAATGGTCTTGAAGCAGAAGTAACCGCTCTTGATTGAGGGGTTACAGGATAACCACTTTTACGGTATTCACTCCATGCTTCTAATCCATTAAAATAACCAAGTGCAAACCATTTTTGATAAGCAATAGCATTTAATTTATTAGTTGAAGCATCAAAATCTACATCTTGTACTCCACTAGCTAAGAAAGCAGTCAAGCCAGAAGTATTAGCACCTAACGCACGATATGATTGTTTAATACCTTCTTCATAATAAGATTTTGCTGTACCAGTTAACGATACATTTGAACCATAACGTTGTTTAGCTTCCGCTAAGTTGAATTGAATTTCAGCAGCAGTCATGATAACGAAAGGTTTATTGAATACACCTTTGGTTAAAAATGCTGGGCCTACAGCAGATGTATTTGTTGGTAAATATCCAGAACCCACTCCAAATGGTGTACCTACATAGTTTGCAGAAATTTCTGGCTTCAAACTCACACCAGGATTAGCAGCATCTTCGTTTCCAACAGCATAAGCTACTCTCTTCAAACGGAAAGTATCTCCAGTTGCTTTCAAAGTGTTTACAGTAAATTCTGTAATTCTTGGGAAATTATTATTGGCAATTCTAGCTCCAGTCTCAGAATAGCCATATGCATTGTAGAATGGATTGATCTGACCAGCTGAAGCATTATATCCAGGATTTACTCCAACTTCCGCTCCCGTAATAAAACCAGAACCTTCTGAATTAATCTTATTAATTTCAGTAGTGATATAAGAATCTCTTCCTGAAATTCTAGATTGACGCATTAAGATGCGCAATTTTAATGAATTCGCAAATTTAATCCAATTCGTATTACTTCCTTTAAAAATAATATCAGCGGAAGCATTGGTAGATTCATATGGATACTTCTTTAAATCTGCAATAGCACCATCAATTAAAACAATTAAATTTTCATAAACTGTTTTTTGCTCATCAAATTTTGGTGCTAAAATTTTAACTCCTTGCAAGGCATCAGTATAAGGAATGTTTCCATATAAATCAACCAATTTTTGGAAGTTAAAAGCCATCA
>JAFMJX010000085.1 GCA_017853235.1 Chitinophagaceae bacterium
GAAGACAAAAAATCATAAAAAAAAATTATAAAGGGGCTTGTCATAATTATTTAAGAGGAAGAGAAAAATAAAAAAATAAAAAATGAAACGATTACAATTTTCGAGTGTGTTTGTTGCAATGATGCTTTTGTTATTATGTCATCATAATGAATTAGGTGCACAAAAAATAGAAACCTATCCGTCAAACTGGTTTGTGCAGATGAAGTGGAACAAGGTGCAAGTGTTATTTAGAAGTACTAGTATGGATTTATCAAAAGCATCCATTAGTACTAAATATGCAGGTGTTACTGTTCAAGGTATTAGTCATTTTAAAAATAGCCATTATGTTGTAGCAAATGTGTTTATTGCTTCAACTGCCAAAGCAGGGGATATTCAATTTGTGCTGAACAATGGCGTATCAACTGAAACTGTCACTTGGACTTTAAAGCCAAGAAGACCAGGAAAAGGAACTTCTTTTGCGCAAGGGGTGAATCAATCTGATTTTATATATTTTTTAATGCCTGATCGTTTTAGTAATGGAGAGGCATCAAATGATCGTTTACCCGGCTTAAAAGATCAAACACTCAATAGAGATTCTATATATCATCGTCATGGGGGTGATTTACAAGGTGTTAAAAATCATTTGGATTATTTACAACAAATGGGGGTGACAACCTTGTGGATGACTCCAGTGATTGAAAATGACATGCCCAATAGAACCGAACATGGGTATGCTTTTACGAATCATTATGCCATTGAAAAACGTTTTGGCGGAGCAGCTGCTTATTTACAATTAAGCGATGCATTACACCAAAGAGGTATGAAATTAATTCAAGATGCAGTATACAATCATGTGGGTCGTTTTCACTTTTTAGTGCAAGATGCACCAGATCCTAATTGGTTACATCAATGGCCTCGTTATACTCAAACAAATTATAAAGATCAGACTCAATTTGATCCTTATGGTGCAAAAGTGGATCTTAAAAAAATGGCAGATGGTTGGTTTACTACCGAAATGCCAGATATGAATCATCAAAATGAATTTGTCGCACAGTTTTTAATACAACATGCATTATGGTCTGTGGAAACATTTGGAATTGATGCATGGAGAATTGATACTTACATATACAATGATATGCCTTTCATGAATCGTTGTAACAAAGCTTTAAATGAAGAGTATCCTAAATTGACTTCTTTTGGAGAATGTTGGGTGCATGGTGTTTCTAATCAAGCTTATTTTGTAGAAAATAATATTAACAATGCGTTTAAAAGTAATTTACAAGGTGCTGCAGATTTTCAAACTTTATTTTATGGCATACAACCAGCATTAAATGAAAAGCCAAGTTGGGATGGAGGCGTCATTAAATTGTATAATACCTTAGCGAATGATTTTTTATATAAAGATGCCACTCGAAATGTGATATTTTTAGACAATCACGATATGACCAGGGCTTTATCTAGCTTTGGCGAAAGTATCCCTAAATTAAAAATGGGAGTAGCTTGGTTGCTTACCTGTCGTGGTATCCCTCAATTATATTATGGCACTGAAGTGTTGATGAAAGGAATTTCAAATCCAGATGGTTGGGTTCGACTAGATTTTCCTGGAGGTTGGCCGGGCGATGCTAAAAATGCATTTACAGGAGTAGGGTTGACTAAGGACGAAAAAGAAATGTTGGATTACACACGTGTTTTGGGAAATTATAGAAAATCATCTTCAGCCATTACAACAGGTAAATTAATGCAGTATATTCCTAATAATGGGTTGTATGTTTATTTTAGATATGATGAAAAACAAACTGTTATGTGTGTCATGAATACAACTAGTGAATCCAAAAAAGTGGACATGGGACATTTTGAAGAGCGAACTAATGGTTTTAAAACTGGTAAGGATATTGTGACAGGACAAGTGGTAGGTAATCAATTTTCAATTGCACCTCAAACTTTACAAGTGATTGAATTAATAAAATAATCATGCCCAAATACGAGGAGATACATTTTGTAGATACGGAGCAGCCAGTTTGGAACTATTCCCTTTTTTCACAAGAGGATATTCAAAATTTTCAACAAGGAACGCACTATTCTTTGTACAAACTATTTGGAAATAAACAAATAGAAGTGCTTGATACCTGGGGTACTTATTTTGCTGTATGGGCACCTAATGCGACAGCTGTTTTTGTAGTAGGCAATTTTAATCATTGGAATCAAGAAGCACATCCTCTAAAAGTAAGATTAGATAGTTCGGGCATTTGGGAGGGATTTATACCGCATGTTCACCAGGGGGAGGTGTATAAATACCATATTCATGGATACAAGGGTGTTAAATTAGATAAGGGCGATCCATTTGCGCACTATTGGGAATTAAGGCCATTAACCGCTTCAATTACTTGGCAAACACAATATGATTGGAAGGATCAAAAATGGATGACTAATAGAATTCATACCAATCGCACGGATCAGCCTTATTCGGTATATGAAGTGCATTTAGCGAGTTGGATGCGACCAGATAAAAACAATGAAGATGCTTACAACTCATATCGCGAGTATATTCGATTATTAGTTCCATATGTAAAAGAAATGGGGTTTACACATGTTGAATTTATGCCAGTGATGGAACATCCTTTTGATGGAAGTTGGGGATATCAAGGCATTGGTTTTTTTGCGCCTACTTCTCGATTTGGAAACCCACAGGACTTCGCAGCATTAGTGGAAGCTTTTCATGCCGAAAATATTGGAGTGATTGTGGATTGGGTACCTTCTCATTTCCCATATGACGCACATGGTTTATTTATGTTTGATGGAGCTAATACTTATGAATATGCTGACATGAGAAAAGGATATCATCCCGATTGGAATTCCTATATTTTCAATTACAAAAGAGGGGAGGTAAAATCTTTTTTAATAAGTAGTGCACGTTTTTGGTGTGATCAGTTTCATATTGACGGTTTAAGAGTGGATGCAGTGAGTTCTATGTTGCGTTTAGATTATAGTAGAGAAGAAGGGCAGTGGGAGCCTAATGAATTTGGAGGAAATGGGAATATTGAAGCCATTGCATTTATCAAAGATTTGAACGAAACCTTGTATCGAGATTTTCCAGATATTCAAACCATTGCCGAAGAAGCCTCCGATTGGCCTGGGATTAGTAAACCTACCTTTATGGATGGCTTGGGATTTGGAATGAAGTGGATGATGGGTTGGATGCATGATACATTGAATTATTTTAAATTAGATCCCTTATTCAGACCCTTTCAACAAGATAAGTTTACTTTTTCCATGATGTATTTTTATGATGAGCAATTTATGCTGCCGTTAAGTCATGATGAAGTTGTTCATGGTAAAAGCCCCATGATTTATAAAATGCCAGGAGATGACTGGCAAAAGTTTGCAAACCTAAGATTATTGTATACATATATGTTTACACATCCTGGTGCGAAATTACTTTTTATGGGAAATGAGTTTGCTGCTACAAGTGAGTGGAATTATACTACAGAATTACCATGGGAATTACTTCAAATGGTAAGCCATGGAGGCATGAAATATTGTGTGCAACAACTTAATAAATTATATACCTCACATCCTGCTCTTTATGAATTACAGTTTGAGCCTGGTGGATTTGAATGGGTTGAAACCAATAAAAGAAACGAAGGGGTACTTGCTTATAAAAGAAAAGGAAAAAAGCCTCATGATGAAATCATCGTCATATTAAATATGACACCTGTTCCCAGGCAAGATTTTCCTATTCATGTGTACGGTAAATCTCAATGGAAAGAAATATTTAATAGTGATGCCAAAGAATTTTGGGGAGTAGGGGATTTATACAATCCAACTATTAAAGGGCACTCAACTGATGAAAAAAAGGAGTGGTTTCAGCTTTCTTTGAATCTCCCTGCATTGGCCGCAATCGTTCTAAAGTAACATTTTTAGCCAAGTTTTCCACAATACGGATGAATATGACTCATGTTAATCATTTGGTAACATGAAGGTGTGACCTTTGTGCTGTTCATCCAACCTAAAAAAACATGAAATCAAACAACAAAGCAATGTTATATGAAGCCGTATCGGAATTCATACAACTGCACGCCTTTGATCATTTATTGGACAATGAATTAGCGCAATTAAAAAGTTTACTGAATCAATGGGCGCAAGTAAGCGATGCAAATGAAATGCATGAGCTCACTGAAAAGCTAATCCCTTATTTAAGTAAAGCCAATTTTTTTGTTGAAACCATTTCGCCTGCGGCGATTCAATTATGGTTTTACGCATTGTCGTACAATGAAATACCCATTGGCAACATGATGCAAGGATTTAGCCATTCAAACGAATTAGTATAAAAATAAAAAGGCCCCTAACATATAGGGGCCTTTTTATAATGTACAATGAATTAAATGTAGGAATATTTATTTTCCTTTTAAAGGAACTAGCTAAACAATCCCCCTTTTTTAAGGGTTGTTTTTCCTTCACCAATTTTAAAACCATTGTGGTAAACTTCCACTTTGTACGCTCCCTCGGTGAATTTATTAACTTGCTTAAAATCATAGCTCACAGGTAATGCAACATTTTGTTCATAGGGAACAGAAAGTTTATTCGCATATATACGAGTGCCATCTTCTCTGGTGTTAAACGTTCCACCGTCGCCAATTGCTTTGCCATCTGGGCCAGTTATGCATACATATAATTCTTGATTGCCAGAAGGGGTAATTTTGTTTTTGTCAATCATAAATGCCAAACGAATCAAATTTGCACGTTTTGCAGTTTCAGTTGCTTTTTCGGAACCATCGCTTTTCACTCTTATGGCTTGAATGCTAAAGGTTGAAGCATGCAGTGTAGAACCCAAATCTTGTAATCTTTCTTTTTCCTTTTGTGTACTATTTAAGTTGGTTGCAAGGGTGTTGTTTTGATTGGTTAAATCTTGGTTTTGCGCAGTTAATTGTTTGTTTTCTTCTTGTGCTTTTCCAAGGTCTGCCAATAAATTAGACACTTTGCCATTTAATTCAGCAATCATAGATTTAGCCTCAGCTAATTCTTTATCAGTGGCATCTTTTTTACGAAGAATGTTGCTGATATTTGATTTTAATTTTTGAATTGAATTAGATTTTTCTAACAACTCACCTTGCAAGCCTGTGTTTTGTTGGGTTAAAGAATCCACTTTTGCGGATGCTGCAATAAACTCGGCTTGAATATTGTTTTTCGTACTATCCAATACGGCTACTTGTGTAGTATAATTTGTAATAATTTCGGTTTTGGTGTTATTAAAATAAACCCAAGATCCAATTAAGGCAACTATTAAAATTCCTATAATAATTTTGCTGCCATTTCCGTTTGATTCGTTACTCATAAAATAAGTTTTGTGATGATTTTACAAAGGTATGCTATTCAATAGATAAATATTTTATTCTAATTTGTTAAAAATTGCTAATAAGAACGTTAAATTAAATTTATCTTCGTGTATGCCCACTTCAAAAATCATAGCAAATTGGAAAAAACAGGTATTTGATGCCATTTATTGGCTCGAAGGGGAAGAGCCTTTTTACATTGATCAAGTGGTAGAATATGCAGAGAAGCATCTGCTTCCAGAATCAGAACAAGCTTTTAATCTCACTCTATTTTATGGAAAGGATGCGCAATGGGCTGATGTGATTAACGCATGTAAAAGATATCCTGTTTTTGCCGAAAGACAAGTGGTTATTTTAAAAGAGGCACAACATATGGGGCAAATTGAAAAATTATTGTCTTATGTGGAAAATCCATTGTCTAGTACCATTTTAATTGTAGCACATAAGGATAAAAATGTGGATGGAAGATCCGCGTTAGCTAAGGCTTTAAAAACAAAAGCGGTGGTGGTGAGTACCAAAAAAATGTACGATTCAAAATTACCAGAATGGGTGAGTGGATGGGTGAGTGATCATCAATTTCAAATTGCACCAAAGGCGGTACAAATGATTGTAGATCATATTGGCAATGATTTAAGTAGAATACAAAATGAATTGGAAAAGCTCACAGTAAATTTAGGAGCAAGAAAAAAAATTACAGAAGATGATGTTGAAAAGTATATAGGAATTAGTAAGGAATACAATGCCTTTGAATTTCAAGATGCAATAGCTCAAAAAAACTTTTCCAAAGCCATTAAGATGATTCAGTATTTTGAATCTAATAATAAAGCGGCGCCAATTCAATTAATATTGCCTACGTTATATGCTTTTTTTAGCAAGCTGTATGCTATTTATGGATTAGGAACACAAGATGAAAAAACCATCATGAGCCAAGTGGGAATTCCATTTTTTGGTATTAAAAACTATATGGTTGCTGCTCGCAATTATTCATACAGTAAAGTGCAGCATATTCTAATTTTAATTCAAGCCTATAATTTGAGAGTCATTGGCATTCATGATGCTGATAATACAGATGCGGATTTGCTGAAAGAATTGGTAGTCAAAATAATGGATTCAGCAATTATGGATACTGCTTCAGTAAATTAGAGGCGGTGATTCTATCTTGATTTAATTGCCCTTTAAGTCCTTCTAAACCATCAAACTTTACTTCGCCACGTATAAAATCATACATGAAAACGGTGATGTTGTTTTCATAAATATCTGCGTCAAATTCAAAAATATTTACTTCAATTACTTTTTTTTGACCATCCACAGTGGGGCGCACTCCAATATTCATCATCCCATCATACATTTTATGTTGTAAACATTCGCCTGTTACCTTAACCGCATACACTCCATTAGAAGGTATTAATTTTTCTTCGTCATTGATGTGAAGGTTAGCCGTGGGAAATCCAATGGTGCGACCTATTTGATTGCCTCTTACAATAAAGCCTTCAAAAAAATAGGCATAACCTAGCAAATCATTTGCCTTTGGTATATTTTTTTCAAGTAAATAATTTCTGATGAGTGTGGAACTTACAATTTCGCCCTCTACGAGTTGTTCATTCATTTCTTCTACCTCGAAATGGTATTGGGCGCCATATTTCATTAATAAATTGAAGTCGCCATTTCTTTTATTGCCAAATCGATGGTCATACCCAATAATGACAGTGTGGGGATGAAAATTTGCCACTAAAAAATCTTCCACATATTGTTCTGCTGTTAAATTGGAGAAATGATAATTAAAATTCACTACTACTAAATGGTCAATTCCTGCGTTTTCCAATAATTGGATGCGTTCCGTTAAGCTGGTTAATTGCTTTATTTCTCCAGGTATAGAGGAAATGATTTTTCGAGGATGTGGGTGAAAAGTAATAATTACGGTTTCGCCCTCTACTTTTTGGGCTAAATGCTTTAATCGATTGATAATTTGTTGGTGACCACGATGGACTCCGTCAAATGCCCCCATAGTTATAATGGCATTTTTAAAAGGGGGGAGTTGTGTTAAATCGTAATGAACCTTCATCTATTGTTGCTAAATATGGCACAAATGTAAAACAATTGTACCTTTGTTGCACAAACCAATTAAGA
>JAFMJX010000086.1 GCA_017853235.1 Chitinophagaceae bacterium
AAATAACACCTTCTAATGGTTGGTACGGTAATATTCTTTATCGCCCTAACTATACTGGTTTAGGAAGTGACAATAATTGGGAATCTATTTTAATTGAAGCCAGAAAATATTTTCAATTCCCTAACCACTCAAATAATATTTTGGCATTTTGGACCTATAATTGGTTAACACTTTCTGGCAAGCCGCCTTATTTATTTTTGCCTTCTACTGCTTGGGATGATAATTATAATACTGGAAGAGGGTATATTCAAGGAAGGTATCGCGGTAGAAATATGATGTATTTAGAATCAGAATATCGTTTTAATGTTTCTAAAAATAAAAGATGGGGTGGGGTGATATTCGCTAATGCACAATCTTTTTCAAAGGATATTAAATCAGAATTAAGCGTAATTGCGCCAGGATATGGTGCGGGTATACGTTTCAAAATAAATCCTCACACTAATACGAATGTTTGCATAGATTATGCATTTGGTTCAGATGGCTCAAAAGGTATTTTTGTAAATTTGGGTGAGGTTTTTTAGTCCCATCAACCATTGGTTTTTCTTTAAAAAACTGTTAAAATCAATTGTATTGAACTTTTTTTTAATCTTATTCTACTTAGCTTTAAACCTACGAACACTTTAGTAGTCAAATGATCAATAAACTATGACACAAAACGAAAAACTTTATTGATTTGTTTTATAGTTCATTATTATTCATTTTAAAAATTTATAATATGAAAAAGCGTTTTTTATTATTGTACCCCTTTTTAGTAATTGGCTTTTTTATCATTTCTGTTACATGTACATACGGCCAAAGAGGCGGAAGAGGTGGGTTTAGTCGAGGTGGATTTGGAGGGTCAGGATTTTCAAGTGGCTTTAGTAGAAATTTTGGCGGAGGTTATAATAGAAGCTTTGGAGGCAATATTTACAATGTGCAAAATAGTAGAATAAATAGGAACATGGCTATTGGTCGTATTGGAATTGGCGCTGGGATGGGAACCACCCTATATAGAAGTTTGCCAAGCTCATATCAAAGAATCAAATTTAGAGGGGTCCGATATTATTTTTATGACGGTCTATTTTTTGATTATTATGGCGGTTATTATAGAAGTATTTTTCCTCCCATTGGTTTGACCATTGCATCTTTACCATATGGTTATTGGGGTTTCAATTATGGCGGCTACCCTTATTTTTATCATACAGGTATTTATTATCAACAACATGAAAATAATTATCAAGTGGTAGATGCTCCCGTTGGTGCAAGTGTTCCTCAATTACCAAAAGATGCGAAAGTAGTTGTGATTAATAATGAAAATTATTTCGAATATAACGGTACTTATTATAAAGAATACCTAAAACAAGATGGCTCAAAATGGTATTTGATTGCAGGGTTACATGGTGTTTTGAATACTACGCCAGAAGTTACTATTTCATCGGTGAAACAGTTACATGTGGGAGATGTTATAGATGTACTACCCAACGATTGTAAGGTGGTTGTTATTGACAATAAAAAATATTATGTTTCTTCTGATAATATTTATTTTGAAGAATTTATTGAAAATAATGTTTTAAAATATAAAGTAGTGGGGAAATAAATTATTTCACCCCAAATACTTTAAGATGTAGCCCTTTCATTTGTAAGGCTATGGGTCTAGCATTATTAAAAAAAGATAAGTCAAAAACCAAATTTTTATACTTTTTATAATCACTTAAAGTGAACATATCTGTTGTAGAAGTACTATTCCATTGCTTTTCAATATAGTCTCCCTTTGTCATTTGAACAATATTGTGATTGGTCCAAAAAACAAAATTTCTTTTTCCTTTAGTGGTATCAATTAACGACAATCTATAAGCAGGTTGATCGTCTAATCCAGGTAATTGTAAATTGATATCTGCAGATAATTCAATGTATAAATTTTTAAATTCCTTAGGTACTCTAAATTCAGGAAGTATAGTGATGTCTGAACTTTTAGTATTGATATTTATTATATTTCCCAGTTTAAATTCTTGCAACAATGTTTTAGAAGCAGTGTCAATGGATTTTTCTTTGGGGTATATTTTATCATTACTAGTCACGTAATCATTGATTAATTTAAAATTATCAATCAAATGCGTCATGTGTGTTTTTATAGTGTCATTTTTTATTTTTTGAATATCTAAATTCTCTTTTATTTGATACAATTGTTTTCCAGATAAGTAATAATCTTTATAAATATAATCTGTGATTTCCCTGCTCCACTCCATAAAAGGCATGGAGTTGCGATTTCTAAAATTGACAGAAGTATCAATCACATCTGTAAGCCAATGCACTTGAGACGGCCTTGTTTTTAAGTTGGGATAATTATTTAAAATTAAATTGGTGATGGTTGGAGCAACATTATTATGGGTACTAATAGAATAAAACTTTTTAGGTGCTTTTAACATTTGAGAATAAACTATAAAAGGAACATGATAATCATCAAGGCCGTTAGTAGAAGGAAAGGAGCCAATATGGTGATCCCCCATGATAAAAAATATGGTATTCTTGAAATCTGATCTTTTTTCATATTGCTTAAAAAAATTCTTTAAACAATCATCTGCAAACATATAAGTCACCAGTACTTGCTTACATTCTATTAATGTTTTTTTGATTTTTTCTGAATTTGATATGCCTTCCATTTTTTGGTCAAATAATTTTCCGTATTCATTTTGTTGCGCAAATAAGTAGGGCATATGTGTGGTGCCTGTATGATATATATTTAAATAAGGTGTTTTTTTAACAGAATCCATCACTTCAAAACTTCGATTAAATAAAGCATCATCAGGGTAACCCATACTCCATCCTTCTTCTCCCACCCCCATCATTTTATATTTTGGTCCATAATGAGATAAAATCATGTCTGTCCCTTGTAATCTCATATAACCACCCATATTATCAAAGTCGGGGTTAAATCCAATTAAAAATTTTGAGTGGTATCCGTTGGCTCTTAAAATTTTTACAAGTGAAAGATGATTTGGCATAACATTTATCACAGAGAAGCCTCTTTTACCATAGGGTAAGGACCCTGAAATAGCGGGATGTGCAGCAAATGTCCCAGGTGCGGTACTTAAAAAATGGTCCCATACCAAGCTTTTTGTGGAGAGATGATCTAAAAAAGGAGTAAAACTTCCAGCATAAGCATTGGCGCCACTAAAATCCTTAGACAACCCTTCAACCACAATAATCACAATGTTAGGAGGTGTGGTTTTATCTAAATTGAAAAAACTACCTAACACATCCTGTTGTGTGTTTTCTCTAAGTAATGGGTATTCACTGCTTGTAAAATGAAACCCTTGATTTTTTTGGTAAAATTGAATCGCTTCTTTTAATTCTCCAGCACTTAAACGAGCCGATTCAAATTGGTGTAAATGAGTAAAATAATTATAGGTATCTGCAATCCAATACGAAAATTTATTAGTTATAAAATAATACCCTTTTTCTTCTTCAAAATGATCTTCAGAAGGATTTGAATGAGCTATAAATAAAATAGAGAGTAAGACCAAGGCTCCATAAAAGAATGTGATACTTTTTTTAATTGATATGAATTTTATTTTTAAAAAATAAGCACAAAAATAAATTCCTAAAAATATGAAATAGGGTATAAATACGTAGTATCCACTTGTGGCCATCTGCTTAGATGTAGCTAAAGATTCCTCAAAACTTCGAGTAAATAATTCATGATCAAAGGGTGTATTTCTTTCAGAAAATACATATAATAAACTAATGTAAATGAAAATGACGAAGCAGTTTATAATATGTACGAATACGTTTGCAATTTTTTGATTAAATAAACTCATCAAAAAGACAGGCACCAAAAGTATGCCACTATAAATAAGGCAAAACCATATATCATAAAAAAATCCACCTAGTTCATATAATAATGAGTTTGAAATAAAGGATTTGTGGGCAATATAACTATACTCGAAAACTCTTATGAGGCAAAATGCAAACATAAAGCTTATGATCAGCTTTATATATTGTTGAATATAATCAGATTTAGTTTTCATCATATTGAATCAACCGTAAGTTAACCGTGCTTTTTGTTTAGTAAATGCAAATCTATACCAAGTTTTAACAACTCAATTAAACGTTTTGGAGATTTTATTGTCTAATTTCGAAAAACTATAATTTAAAAAGACATGAATCCAACTAATTTTTTTAAAAATACAACTTTCATTATTTGTTGTATGATCATGCAAAGTAGTCTGGCGCAGGATAAAAAATCGGATTCTACTACTAGTTTTAGCATACAGATTGACTATTTAAGCAACTATATTTATAATGGTCGTGCCGATTCCTTAAAATCGCCATATCAAATCACAACTGCTTCCTTACATTTTGCAAATGGAGTATACACTAATTTGATTGCTAATTATTTATTAACTCCTGGCCAAAAAAGGTTTGATTTTTTTGAACTTGACTTAGGGTATGATTATTCATTAGGTAAAAAAATAAGTGGACAACTATATGGTTCAAAATATTTTTATTCGGGACAAACTAATTTATTTAATAGCGATATCACAAGTAATATAGGAGGTAGCTTTAATATTGATTTAGGAGGGATACAATTCAATCATAATTTAGATGTATTTTTTTCATCTAAAGCCGACTTGCAATACACCCCTGGTGTCGAAAAAACAGTTACGATAAAAAATGCAGATAATAAGACTTGGACTATCACTCCGTCTATATATGCTGAAATTAGTTCCTTGAATTATTATGAAAGTAGTATCACACAAAGAGGTTTGAGGGGTCCCAGACAACCTATAGCTTCTGGCGTTACATCTACTACCACTTTAAATAGCAAAGGCATGAAATTTTTAGATCTTAATTTTTCTATTCCTTTAAATTATGAATCAAAAAATATAACTTTTGCTTTTACCCCCACTTATGTGATGCCTTTTAATAAAGTAACTACAACCACAGTGAACAAAACAGCTACCACTACTACGAGTTTTGATTCTACACCATACGCTGAAAAAAACTTAAACAATCAATTTAATTTTCAAATTGGGATAGGGTATAAATTTTAATTATGAAACTCACCAAGACAACTAAAATTCTTTTAATTGCCTCAAGTTTATGGTATTTTGGGGAAGGTTTATTTGGACCTTTATTTGCCATTTTTGCTGAAAAAATTGGAGGTGATTTATTGGACATCACATGGGCTTGGGCTTTTTATTTAATTACAACAGGAGTGTGTTATTTTATAGTGGGAAAAATTTTCAATAAATCAAACTATAAAAATCATATCATGATTTTTGGCTATGCCCTAAATACGCTACTTACATTTTGTTATATGTTCGTAAATAACTCAAAACAATTATTCCTACTTCAGGTGGGATTAGGTATTGCCGAAGCATTAAGTGCGCCCATTTGGGACACCCTTTTTGCAACCAATATGGAAGACACCGATAATACTTTTCATTGGAGCTTAGCAAGTGGACATACTCATTTAGTTTCTGGGGTTGCCATTGCCATTGGAGGATTGATAGCTAATTACATCTCTTTCAATGCATTATTTTTTACCATGGGTGTGATACAATTAATAGCAACCATTGTTCAATCAAAGTTGCTTTTAAGTGCTAAGCAATCATAATTTTGCAGCTTAAAAAATCATTGATTTTTCTTGATTTATTGTTTTCATTTGTGGCCATCATTTAAGTTGTACCTTTACTTTCTTAATTATTAAAAGAGTTTATTTTGAAGTTTACAGATTTAGGATTAGATGAACGCATTTTGGAAGGGATTGATGCTATGGGGTATGAAAATGCTACAGAAGTTCAGCAACAAGTGATGGTTCCCATTTTAGAAGGCAAGGATATAATTGCAGCAGCTCAAACTGGTACTGGAAAAACTGCAGCTTTTTTATTACCCTTATTACATCGTTTATTAACTACGCCTCATGTAGCTGGCGATATTAACGCTATGATAATAGTTCCTACACGTGAATTGGCTATTCAAATTGCAGAGAGTATTGAAGGACTTTCTTATTTTACTGATGTGAGTTCCATTGCAGTGTATGGTGGTGGAGATGGTAATTCTTTCACCGCTGAAAAAAAAGCACTCACTAGTGGTGTAGATATTGTGGTTTGTACTCCTGGCAGAATGATTGCTCATTTAAATATGGGCTATGTTAAATTAAAGGGTTTAAAGTATTTGGTATTAGATGAAGCAGATAGAATGCTGGATATGGGTTTTAATGATGACATCACTAAAATCACTACATTTTTACCAGCACAAAGACAAAACTTGTTATTTTCTGCTACCATGCCATTAAAAATGAGAGCATTGGCAAAAAAATTATTACATGATCCTGTTGAAATAAATATTGCCATTTCTAAACCCCCTGATCAAATTATACAAAAAGCATTCATAGTATATGAAGCACAAAAAGTGCCCATTATCATTGACATGCTAAGTTCCAAACGTTTTACTAAAGTCATAGTTTTTTGTTCAAAAAAACAAAATGTAAAAACTTTAACTCAAAAATTAAAGACTTCTAAATTTTTAGTTGAAGAAATACATTCTGATTTAGATCAAAAAAGTCGTGAACAATATTTGCAAGATTTTAGAAATCAAAAAATAAATATTTTAGTAGCCACCGACGTATTAAGTAGAGGTATTGATATAGATGATATTGATTTAGTTATCAATTACGATGTACCTAATGATGGCGAAGATTATATTCATCGAATTGGGAGAACGGCTCGTGCAGCTAGTTCTGGGACTGCTTTTACATTAGTAGGAGAAAAAGAACAACGTAAATGTGCAGATATTGAAGAATTATTAGGAGCACCTATATTGAAAGGTACAGTGCCTAGTGAATTTGGACCCACTCCCAACTATGCTCCTGGAATAGAAAAGCAAAAAAAATTTTCGAGAAAAAGATAAAATTTTTGAAATACAATTTGTCAAAAATGTTTATTTTGGGATAACGAATTTTAAGAAATTTATAATTAGTTATGAAATATATTCTAATACTTATATTCCTCTTAAATTTTAATTGTAATAAATCTGATCTAATTGCCTTAAATTGTATAAAAGCAAAATTAGTATTACAAGGTTTATGCATGAATTATGTTATTCAAATTATAGAGGGAAATGTAGATTCTTCTCTATTCGAAACTATTTGGATTAATCCGATAACCAACGTAAACTATCAAAATGTGTTTGGATTAGGAAGTATTTGTACATTCCCAAGCACAATTAAAGAGGGAGATGAGTTTTATTTTACCATTTCAAAAGAACAAGTAATTCAAACTTGTCCACAATGTCAAGCATACAGCCCCACCCCTAATAAAAAAATTGCGATACAAATTTGCAATAAGTAGAAATATACAAAATCAATCATCAAAAAATTGAAGGAAAAGTAAATGAGCAGACTATTG
>JAFMJX010000087.1 GCA_017853235.1 Chitinophagaceae bacterium
TAGAAGCGGCGGTAAAGGGGGGCAAAACGTAAATAAAGTAGAAACAGCGGTACGTTTAAAACATGCGTCTGGTATTATAGTGGAGTGTCAACAATCCAGAACACAAGGAGAGAATAGAGAGTTGGCAATGAAAATGCTTAAGAGCAGATTGTATGAAGAAGAAATGCGTAAAAAGCAAGAAGCACTCAACGCAACTAATGCAACAAAGAAAAAAATAGAGTGGGGAAGTCAAATAAGAAGTTATGTATTTCATCCATATAAAATGATTAAAGACCATCGAACTGATTACGAAGTAGGCAATGTAGGACCTGTGATGGATGGGGAAATTGATGGATTTATAAAAGCATATTTAATGCAAGAGAAATCTGATCAAGCAGATCATTAATTATTTGCCAATATATCAAACTTATTTTTGGGTCTTAAGTTTTCTTGCCATTTGAATCCATTTAATTTTAATTCGGTGGCATGGGTTTGACCCATTGGCGTTAATTTTCCAACCAATCTGTTTCTGAATACTACTTTAGCAGGTTCGTTATTTTCAAAAGTGATTTCAATAATTTGAGCATTAGAATGATTCACTCCAATAAATCTTTTATCATTGTCTAAAGCAAAATAAATATTTTCTGCATTGCCTCTACAACTCATTTTTGTTAAATCACCCTTATGAAACCAGGCATTTAAGCGAGTCCCTTTAATTTGGTTAAATAAGTCTGCTGAATCTAATTTATTAATGGCAAATGCATTTTCAAATACATTTAATTGTTCTGGCTTTTTATCTTTTACATACATGTAAATGGTATCACCAGTAATTTGATTGTTACTAGTCCAAACTATAGGATGGTGAATGAGTCGTATGGTAGAATCGGATAAGGCATAAAATAAACTATCACACTTTGCTTGTAAGGAGTCAGAATAAATTTTTACATTATGAAAAGCTTCAAAATATTTATTGAGTGTTGAATCGGTCATTTTACCTGCACTGTCTCTAGCTTTGGGAAAGGGCCTTGTTAAATCTGTGATTTTTCCTGAATATAAAGTGTCTGCACTTATATACATAGTGTCTTTAGCTTGTTTGATAAGAAGTAAAGGCATTTCGGTTGCTAATAAGGCACTTTTATTTCTGTTTGTTTTAATGTTATTGGCTAAAAGATCAAAGCCTACCGTGTCTTTGGAAGCATAAATGGCGTTGCCTCTAAATTCCCCTAACCCCAAGGAATCATTGATGGCCATATCATCTGCTATAAAGGTGTAGGTACTATCGTCAATGCTTGATCGTTCATATAGATAGCCTTTTTTTGTACCTAAATTATAATTTCCATTTCGGGTACGAATAATTCTGGAGCCTGAAATTATTTTTGTAGGACTTGTGAAGTTCGCTAATTGAGAATAAGTGTTGTATTCAAGCGTGTCGGTATAAATATTGGTATCAGGGTCGGTGGCTTCCACTTTTCTTCTAAAAATAACATCTCTGGTGACGCCATAATAATAACCCTCCACACTTTTTAGTTTTGTCTTATTTCTTGTTAAGGTACCGCCTTTTTTATAAGTGCCAATTTTGACAGATACATCATAGTCTAGGGAATCGGTGGTTAACACTCCGCGACCATCTGTTAATTTGACTTTTTTGCGAAGAAATGCTTTTTTAGTGTTTCCAATATATTTTAAATACTGTGCGTAAGTATGTACACTATCAGCATCATTGATATGAACATTTCCAAAACCTTCAAGTGTATTTTGTGATGTATTCAATATTAAACTATCGCCGTATAAAAGTGTTTTACCTTGTCTAATTTTTACATTTCCTACTAAAATTAAATAATCTACACTATCCATTTTTTTAACATTATAGCTTTCTGCTGACAAAAACTCAATGAGTTTGCTATTGCTGTCCACGATAGGTGGATTTTGCGCTTGCGCAGTAAAACTTACTAGCAAGAAAAATAATATGGAATAGCCAATTTTACTCATGTGTCGTATCTGCAATTGGCTTGCTTAAAGGGGTAGATTTATCTTTTTTACCAAAGACTGAAATATTGATATAGCGCTTAGGATGAACTTTAACATCATCCACTAAAGTGTTCAAACTTGTAATTGTATTTTTTAATTCCTTATAAACTGCAGGGTCGTTCATGAGTTTAGCAGCAGTTCCATTTCCTTCATTTAACTTCTTTAATGTGATATTTAATTCGGTTACTGCAGCATGAATGGAACTGATTGCCTTATTAAGATCCGCTTGTTTGATATTTTGTGAAGTACTATCTAAATTAGTAAGAATAGCATTAATCTTATTATTATTGTCATTTAAGTTTTTACTAAACTTATTGATATTATCAAAGGATTGGGCAATAGATCCATTTTGTTTTTGCAACATGCCTTCAATAGAAGCCATGGAGCTATTTAAATTTTTAGTAGTGGCGCTTAAATTATCTAATATGGTTTTAAAATTTTCTTTGTTTTGGTCATCTAATACTTTATTTAAATTATTCAACACTTTTTCAAGAGATGATATGGTATTTTTTGTTTGTTCACCTAAAGGGGAGAGGGTATTCATGATGTCGCCTAATAAACTTGCTGCTGGGGCAGTTTTTATAGTGTCTTCATTGTTGAAATAGGTTTTAGCATCCCCTAGTACAATACTAATACTGTTGGTTCCTAGTGGGTTTTCTTGAATAGCAGCAATTGAGTTAGTGGGTATTTTGTAAGGTTCATTAAGTCGTACAGTTACCAAAATTTCTGATAAACTTTGATGCATGTTTTCTATTTCAAATACAGTTCCAACTTGGAAACCATTAATGAAAACAGGATTAGAAACAATTAGTCCCTTGGTGTCAGTATACTTGGCATAAATAAAATTCCCAGATTTAAATATTGTTTTGCCTCTTAGAAAATTAAATCCAAGAATAATGAGTGTTACTGCAATAACAGTTAATGCACCTACTTTTGTTTCATTTGATACTCGCATTCCAACCTTCTTTTAGAACTACAAATTTAGTTTTTAAATACTAAATGTAGTTGAATGATTCAATTATGGCTTATTGCCATTTTCCTTTTTTTGAGTTTCCAAAGATTTTTTATAACGCAAAACTGCTTTGGTTATAACTTCACATATTTGTTCTTGCCCATCTTCACTATTTAAGTACTCCTCGTCTTCGGGATTTGATATAAAACCTGTTTCTACTAACACTGCTGGCATTGCTACTGCTTGTAATACCCAAATACCCTTAGGTCTTTGTTTGGCTTCTCTGCTAATTCTTCCGGCATTTTTAAATTCTTCTTCAATGGTCAAAGCCAAACTTGCTGCTCTTTGAAAATATTGTTGCGTCAATAAACTAGCCATCATACTACGTGTAGGGTCGGCATTTTTATTTAATTCTTTAATTTGTCTTTCCGAAACTGAATCCAGTTTTTCAACCACTTCATCTACCATGTTGTCTGCAACTTCTTTTCTTTCTTCGGATTTTCCAACACCATAAATAAATGTTTCAGTCCCTCTTGCAGTGCTTGGAGTATAAGACACTTTATATTGTGGGACTCTCCTGGTTACTTTTCTTTTTTTGCCCCCTTTTTTTACGGTATAGGTTTTATTCGTGTAGCCAATGATTTCTCTATTTTTTTTAGGGTCGGCCGAATTGGTATGTATACAAATAAACAAATCGCCTTTTGCTTGATTGGCAATTTGTGCTTTTTCCACTACCGTGTTAAAAATATCGGTTCTTCTTGTTAAAACCACTTCCACATCAGGCATGGCATTATGAAAATACTCCTCTAATTTTTGAGATATTGCCAAAGAAACGGCTGCTTCAGATGAAAATTTACCATAAGCGCCAGGATCTGTACCTCCATGACCAGGGTCAATTACGATGCGTTTTAGGGTTTTAACTGTCTTTTGAGCATATCCAGTCATGCTCACAGCACATATAATTGCCATAAGTCCCAAACGAAATGCTAAAATCAATCTATTTTGCTTCATAATCAGTGCCTTAATGCGGTTTTACTTTATTTTTGCACCAGTGATAACTACAGGATACAAAAATAACGAAAATTACTCCCGCTCTATTGTTAATATTGGCATTTTCCTAATATTAACTTTAGTTTTAATCCCATCCGTATCCCTTTGGAGCCAGGTTAAAAAATCCCCTAAAACTACAGTTCCAGTCGTTAAAATAACCCCCACGAAAGACACTACTTCACTTTCTGATTCAAGTCATCTAAAGCAAACCATCAAAATTTCAAAAGATAGTATTGATGCTCCAGTGGATTATAATGCCGAAGATTCTGGGGTGATGATAATGGCTACAAAAGAATTTTATTTGTATGGAAATGCTTTAACCAGATACAAGACTTCAAAGTTAGAAGCGGCAAATATTGTATACGATCAATTGAGCCAAAATATTAAAGCATATGGAGCAAAAGATACTACGGGAAGTCCTTTGAGTAATCCTAAATTTGAAGAAGGAGATGTGACCTCGGTGAACGATTCCATCTATTTTAATATGAAATCGGGTAAGGGTCTCACCAAAAATACTTATTTCCAGCAGGGTGAAATTTTTGTCAATGCCCTAACAATGAAAAAAGTAAACAAAGACGAGGCTTTTGCTTATCGGGCCCGATTCACTACCTGTAATTTAGATGAGCCTCATTTTGCATTTAGAACCAACAAGCTAAAAATTATCACTGATAAAATTGGAGTTTCTGGGCCAACTTTCCCCGAGTTTGAGGGAGTGCCATTTCCCATAGGTATTCCTTTTGGCATTTTTCCTTTAGCAAAAGGAAGGCATTCAGGATTTATGGCTCCCGCTTTTTCAACGAGTGAGGATTTTGGTTTAGGTTTTGAAGGATTGGGATATTACAAAGTACTGAGTGATAATTTTGATGCCACCGTTCGTTCTAATATTTATTCATATGGCGGATGGAATTTGAATTTAAATAGTAAATATATTTTACGTTATAAGTTCATGGGTAATTTTAATTTGAGTTTACAAAAAACACGCATGCTGAATCGCAATACTGCGATTAATGAAGAATATACAGGAGGTCGCACATTTATGATTAACTGGTCACACAGTATGGATCAACGAGCACGACCTGGAACTTCTTTTTCGGCAAATGTGAATTTTGGTAGTACCAAGTACAATAAAATGTTGTTGAACAATCCATTTCAAAATTATCAAAACCAAATTAGTTCTTCCATTAGTTATAATAAAACATGGAATAATAAATACAATTTATCAGTCAATTTAAATCATAATCAAAATAACAATTTAGGTTTAGTCAATATGAGTTTGCCTAATATTAATTTTAATGCCATCACCATTTATCCATTTCAATCAAAGGATCAAATTGGCTCTGGAAAATGGTATGAAAAATTAGGCATTGGTTATAATGGAAGTTTTCAAAATCAATTTTCTTTTTATGATTCAGCATTTAATATCAATCGATTATTAGATACCATGCAATGGGGGGCACAGCACAGCATACCCATCAGTGTTTCATTACCATCTCTAGGCCCAATAACAGTTACACCTGGCGTTTCCTTTGAAGAAAAATGGTTTGGACAACAAAATACGCGTACTTGGAATAATACAACCAAACGAGTAGATACGACTATAAATCGAGGATTTTATCGTGCGCCACATATGAGTTTTAGTTTGGGTACTTCTACACGTTTATTTGGAACCTACAAGTTTAAAAATAGTAATATCAAAGCCATACGACATGAAGTAAGGCCCTCTATGTCCATTAATTATACCCCTGATTTAGCAGCATCTTATCACTATACTACACAAATTGATACCTCAGGTCGTAAATATCGATTTTCTAAATATGACGGAGGTGGTTTAGGTGGAGCATTCTCCGAAGGTACTTTTGGAGGTATGGGTTTTGGCATAGATAACTTATTAGAAATGAAAGTGAAGGATAAAGCAGATACCAGTGCAGAAGCATTTAAAAAAGTAAAATTGATTGAAGGTTTTGGGTTTAATTCTAGTTACAATTTTTTAGCTGATAGTTTTGCTTTAAGTAACTTTAATATTTACTTGAGAACCACTTTGTTTGAGAAATTAAATATTACGTCCAATTTGACCTTGGATCCATATCAAACCGACAACAAAGGCTTCAGAGTCAATAAATTTAATTTTGATCCTACAAAAATGAAGTTTGGAAGTGTTACCAGCGGAGGACTTTCTTTTTCTACTTCGTTTAAAAGTAAAGAAGCAAAAGAAACCAAAAACAAGGAAATACCTATTGATCCTTTTATGACTCCCGATGAGCAGCAAAGACAATTACAATATGCTAAATCTAATCCTGCCGAATTTACCGACTTTAATATTCCATGGACTTTAACGGTTTCATATTCATTCCAATTCAACCGAACCATTAAACCCGATTATACTGGTTTTCAAATTAACACCTACTCTAGTTTAAATTTTAATGGAGACTTTAGCATTACTCCAAAGTGGAAATTAGGAGGTACCGGATATATTGATGTTGCAAAAGGAAATATTCAACAATTAAGTATGTTTATAACACGTGAAATGCATTGCTGGCAATTGGCTATTAACGTGACTCCTATTGGATTGTATAAATCTTTTAGTATCACAGTAAACCCTAAATCGGGAATTTTGAGAGACTTGAAAATAAACCGTAGCAGAACTTTTTCCTCCACAACGTACTAATACTATTTTTGATTTTTCAAGTAGTAATCCGACATGATTTGAAACACTTCTTTTTTTAGAGTCAAAGCAGTGTGTCCTTCTGGGAAGATTGGTGGCAAAATATTCAAAATGATTTTTCCAGGATGTAAACACATGGATGGTTTTGCTGGTAATATTTTTTTTGTATTTAAGATCACTACTGGAACAATAGGCTTTTGTGTTTCAATGGCTAATGTAAAGGCACCGTCATAAAAGCTTTTTAATGGAGCAGACGTTCTATTTCTGGTTCCTTCTGGATAAATTAACATATCAACACCATCATTTAAAACACGCTTCATGTTGTCGTAGCTTTTACGACGACTGGCATTATCTTTTCTGTCTACAATCACTGTAGCAAATTGATAAATCCAACCAAATAAAGGAACATACACAAAACTTTTTTTTGCGATAGTACGATTGGGTCTGGGTAAAAATGGAGTACTAACAGGAATATCAATTAAGCTATTATGATTGCAAACGATCACTGCATTACCTAAACCGTTAAAATTTTCTTTTCCTGTGACTTTAAATCTACAACCTGATAAATATAAAAAACTAGCCATCCACATTCTGGATAAAAAACGATGATAGGTAATTTGAACAGGATCTTTTAATAAAAAACAAATCATGTAAAAAGGGAAGAACAATAACATGGTAGTAGCAAATACCAATAAAGCCCAAGTGG
>JAFMJX010000088.1 GCA_017853235.1 Chitinophagaceae bacterium
TTTTTGAAGACCCTCCCACCTATCAGCTTTCACTTTAATCAAATTCAAATCTTTTTCTTCCTCCGAAACGCTACATAAACAGGTGCGACACATATCACCTACATCACTCATAAAGTAACCAGCCATCGTAGTATCTAAATCAATCACACAAATTGCTTTTTCATTTTCATTAAAAAGTACATTACTTATTTTGGTATCATGATGTGTGACTCTTTTTTTTACATCAGGATGTTTGATAAATGATTCGTATTTATTGGTAATGCCTTGTTTGTCTAATAAAAATGCTATGGCGTTTTTACTTTGTGTTAAACGTTTTGAATTTCCATTCATTAAAGCAGATTTAAATTGTTGAAATCTTAAACTTAAATTATGAAAATCAATTAAAGTATCTTTTAAATGATGGGCATTAAATGGAGCAAGTTGATGTGTAAATGCTCCAAATTGTTGAGCCGCTTCTTTCACTTGATTTGCATTTTCTAATACGTTTAAAGCATGTCCTTGTATTTTGTGAAATGCACGATAAAAGCCACCCTCCCACTCTATTAAAGTAGCTCCCCTTTTATTGCTCACTAAATGTGTAAATAAGTATTCAGGAGCTGCCGTTTTTAAGTATGCTCCTATTTTATTTATATTTTGATCAATTGCATAGGGGTCTTTGAAAATAGCGTGGTTAATGGATTGTAAAATAAAATCCCCATTAGTAGTAGTTACTACAAAAGTTTTATTAATTAAACCTTGATTCAGTGGCGTACATTCGGTTACTTCCCATTGATATTGTTCAAATATTTCTTGCATAAAAATTAATAAATAAAAGTACTACAAAATAGAATCATTGTTCGTAACTTGACATTGATATTATGACAGTTTGTTATGAAATTTATGTGTACTTTATAATTTAAAAATGAATAAAATCATGGATCGTCGAAAATTCATCCATTTAACAAGTCTTGGTGCTGCGGGTTTTACCATCAAAGGTTTTATTCCCCAAACAGTTCATGGAACTTCTTCTATTTCCCCTATTGTGGTGGCCACTTGGGATGCAGGATTGGCAGCCAATAAAGCGGCTTGGTCTGTTTTAGGGTCCGGTGGTAAAGCTTTAGATGCGGTAGAAAAAGGGGTCATGGTGACCGAAGATGAAATGAATTGTTGCGTGGGTTTGAACGGAAATCCTGATCGTGATGGTTTTGTTACTTTAGATGCGTCCATAATGGATCATGAATTCAATTGTGGTAGTGTTGCTTTTTTAGAGCGAATTAAGCACCCTATTTCGGTAGCACGTAAAGTCATGGAAAAAACACCTCATGTAATGTTAGTGGGACAAGGGGCACAACAGTTTGCATTAGAACAAGGGTTTAAATTGGAAAGTGGTGAATTATCAGAAGATGCAAAAAAATCTTACCAAAACTGGTTAAAAAAATCAACGTATCAACCAGTCATAAATATTGAAAGAAAAAACGCAACCACGCAATTAGAGCCTTCCAAAATGGCACCTTCTCGTTTAAGTAATGGCGAATGGAATCATGATACAATTGGTATGATTGCGATGGATAGCATGGGAAATTTAAGTGGAAGTTGTACCACAAGTGGTGCAGGATTTAAAATGCGAGGACGTGTGGGTGATTCACCTGTCATTGGTGCTGGTTTGTATGTAGATAATGAAGTGGGTGCAGTAGTGGCTACAGGACAAGGTGAAGATGTTATTAGAGTTGCTGGATCTAGCGCAGTAGTGGAACAAATGCGCCAAGGAAAATCTCCCACCGAAGCATGTAAAATAATTGTAGAACGAATTCTTCATATTAAAAAGGAAAAAGCAAAAGAAATTCAAGTGTGTTTTATTGCTATCAATAAAAAAGGTGAGTTTGGCGCCTACTCATTACACAAAGGGTTTAATTATGCTGTGCATACGCCACAAGGCAATACATTACATGAAGCTACTTTTTTAGATTAAATCAGTGTCATGATGGTATTAGAAATAGCTACATTTTCGGTAGAAGCTGCAATACAAGCCATTCAAGCTGGAGCCCATCGAATTGAACTTTGTGAAAATCCACAGGAAGGTGGTACGACCCCCTCTTATGGTGCTTTGGTATTAAGTGCTAAAATTAAAAATGCTCCTATATTCCCAATTATTCGTCCCAGAGGCGGTGATTTTTTATACAGCCCAACCGAATTTGAAATTATGAAGAATGATGTGGTCATGGCCAAGGAATTGGGATTCCCAGGAATTGTCATTGGATTGTTACTAGCAGATGGAAATATTGATGTACAAAGAACTTCAGAATTAGTAACATTGGCTGGCAATATGCATGTCACATTTCATCGCGCTTTTGATAGATGTTTAGATCCCATAAAAGGCCTTGAAGATGTCATACAAACTGGTTGTAAACGAATATTAACAAGTGGTCAGGTTCCAAATGTACAAAATGCCCTACCCTTGGTGCAACAATTAGTTCAATTAGCAAAAGAGAGAATCATCATCATGCCAGGTAGTGGAGTTCGAGCGAATAATATTAATAATATTATTCGAACCACCGGGGCTAAGGAAATTCATAGTTCAGCAAGAAAAATGTTTGACAGCAATATGCAGTTTCAAAAAAATTCTATGCAAGAGCATATGCAATATACGGGAGTAGATGTAGGAGAAATCAAAGAAATGTTAAGTCAATTAATATAACATTCTTACTCGAATTGTTTGTTTGACCTCTCTTAATAGATCATTTGCTTTTTTAGATAATTTAGAATCCACATCCAACACCACATAGCCAATTTCTTCATTGGTTTTTAAGTACTGACCAACAATGTTTATTTTATTTTTTGACATCACTGTATTAATCGCACTTAATACCCCTGGAACGTTATTGTGAATGTGTAAAATTCTATGTGCTCCATCAACAGGTGGCAAACTTATTGCAGGTATGGTGTGAGAGCCATTAGATACACCACGTTCTAAATATTGATATAATTTAATACTTACGTCTTCTCCAATATTTTCTTGAGCTTCTTCGGTAGATCCTCCAATATGAGGAGTTAAAATAACATTGGGTAAACCTTGTAAAGGTGTTTCAAAACGATCTCCATTTTTTTCAGGTTCCCATGGATACACATCAATTGCTGCACCACTAATTTGTTTGTTTTTAATGGCAACACTTAAGGCCTCTAAATCGACCACTTCGCCACGTGCGTAATTAATTAAAATGGCCCCTGTCTTACATTGTTTAATGACTTCTTTGTTAATTAAATTTTTAGTTTGACTGGTTTCTGGAACATGTATCGAAATAATATCTGAACTACTCACTAAATCTTTAATAGATTTTACGGACTGTGCATTTCCCAATGGTAATTTGGTTTCTACATCATAAAATTTCACTTTCATACCCATAGCTTCCGCCATGATGCTGGTTTGAGTTCCAATATTACCATATCCTATAAGTCCTAAAGTTTTTCCTCTTAATTCAAAACTTCCTTTTGCATCTTTATTCCAAAAACCTTCATGAGCGGCTTTATTTTTATCTATGATTTTACGAATCAACATAATAGAAGATCCAATAACTAATTCAGCCACACTTCTTGTATTACTATAAGGGGCATTAAATACAGCAACTCCTTTTTGTTTACAAGCTTTTAAATCCACCTGGTTAATGCCTATGCAAAAACATCCGATAGCTTGTAATTTTTTAGCGTGGTCTAAAACTTTTTTTGAAATAAATGTTTTGGAACGAATACCTAAAATATGTACATCCTTAATTACTTTGATGAGTTCTTCTTCGCTCAAAGCGCCTGACATTTTTTTCACATCCGTATAGCCTTGATCCTTAAAATACTGCACCGCCTTATCGCTGATGTTTTCTAAAAACAACACTTTAATTTTTGACTTAGGATAGCTGGTGGGATCAATATTACTCATGACGCAAAGTTAAAAAAAATAACTGTTTAGGCCTTCATTAACAATAAATTAAGTGTTTTGATCGTTATCTTGCAGTAATAATTGTTCGATACCCTATAAAAGCTAACAGATGATCGTGAGACTTACCCTCATTTTAGGTATATTTTTATTAAGTTGTTCAGGTGGCACTAGTCAAGGTTCAGTGGCCATGGAAGTCATACGTCCCTCTAAGCCTACTTTATCTAAAGAAGATAAAGAAAAACTAATGGAAGAAATAAAGGCTAAATATGAAAAATTATTAGGCACAAAAGGGTTTAGTGGTGAAATCGTAGTTGCCAAAAACGGGGAAATTATATTTGAGGATTATAAAGGATTTTCCAATTATTCTAGCAAAACACCCATACAACCTGAAACTCCCATTCATTTAGCATCCATTTCCAAAACCTTTACTGGTATGGCAGCATTAAAATTATGGGAGCAAAATAAATTAGATTTAAAAGCACCTGTTTCTCAATACCTTCCTAAGTTTCCTTATCATCAAGTGACCATCGAACAATTATTATCACACCGAAGTGGTTTACCTGACTATACTTATTTCATGGAAACCAAAAAATATATTTCGGTACGTACAAAAAATAAAAGAGGAAAATGGGTGAATCGTTTACAACTAGTAAAAAATGAATCTCCATTTAAAAATGGTATTTATAACAATCAGGATGTGTTGGATTTTATGGCAACCCGCAAACCATTACCTGCAGCAAGTCCTGACAAAGTTTTTAAATATTGCAATACCAATTATGTAGTACTTGCTTTGGTGATAGAGAAAATTACAGGTAAGGATTTTCCAACTTATATGAAGGAAACTATTTTCAAACCATTGAAAATGGACAACACTTTTATATTTGACGCTCGTATGGTGGATAAATATACTCCTTCCTACAATGCACGTATGGTACCTTATAAAATTGAAAAATACGATTGTATTTATGGAGATAAGAATGTATACAGCACGGCAAGAGATATGCTTTTATGGGATAAGGCTTTAAATGAAGGTAAATTTTTAAACCAAGCTACCTTAACGATGGCTTACGAACCTCAAAGCCCTACCAATAAATATTATCATAATTATGGATTGGGTTGGAGAGTTTTAGCAAAACCAAACGAAGAAAGATTAATTTATCACAACGGCTGGTGGCATGGAAATAACACTGTTTTTACCCGTCTCATCAATCAAGCTGCTACCATCATCATTTTAGGGAACCGATTCAATAAATCCATCTATAAAGGCAAGGAATTAGCCTCTATTTTCACTGGGAAGGAAGATACTACCTCTTTGGAGGAGTAAAATTGCCTAAATCTTCCCTTTTTTTGGAAATTTCGCCCTATTTTTGCATCCCCTTAATATTAACTAAAGATTATATACTTTATGAACAGTTTATTGTTTTATGCCGTACCGGCGATGGGTATTGTAGGTTTATTATATACTCTATTGAAATTCAATTGGGTAGCTAACCAACCTGCAGGTGGAGATCGTATGAAAGAGATCAGCAATTTCATTGCTGAAGGTGCTATGGCATTCTTAAAAGCAGAATGGAAAATACTAGGTTATTTTGTGGTGATTGTGGGATTATTATTAGGCTTTATGGCTTCTAAAAATAGTACGAGTCATTGGAGTATCTCTATCGCTTTTGTGATTGGGGCTGTATTTAGTGCGACTGCTGGATATATTGGAATGAAAGTGGCTACTAAAGCAAACGTTCGTACAGCAGAAGCTGCTAAAACAAGTTTAGCAAAAGCTTTAAAAGTTTCCTTTACTGGTGGATCTGTAATGGGTTTAGGCGTATCTGGTTTAGCAGTATTAGGTTTAGGTGGTTTGTTTTTAATTATCAAACATTTCTTCTCTCCAGATGGTGATGCAGAAGGTATGTTGCGTACCATAGAAATATTAACTGGTTTTTCTTTAGGTGCTGAATCCATAGCTCT
The DNA here is from genome assembly GCA_017853235.1 of Chitinophagaceae bacterium. Lineage (GTDB taxonomy): Bacteria > Bacteroidota > Bacteroidia > Chitinophagales > Chitinophagaceae > Sediminibacterium. The sequence goes on from JAFMJX010000088.1 coordinate 5,867, forward strand.
TTTTGCTCGTGTAGGTGGTGGTATTTACACCAAGGCTGCCGACGTAGGTGCCGATTTAGTGGGTAAAGTAGAAGCTGGAATTCCTGAAGACGATCCCCGTAATCCGGCAACGATTGCAGATAACGTGGGTGATAATGTGGGTGATGTTGCTGGTATGGGAGCAGATTTATTTGGCTCTTATGTTGCTACAGTTCTAGCCACTATGGTTTTAGGTCAAGAAGTGACTGGCCCTAATGGTGCAAAATTAGTAGATGCTTTTGGAGGTTTATCACCCATCCTTTTACCTATGTTAATAGCAGGTATTGGTATATTATTATCTATCGTAGGAACTTTATTTGTAAGAATTAGTGAAACAGCTGGACTCAATACAGCTACTGTTCAAAAAGCATTGAACATGGGAAACTATGGTTCTATGATTTTAACAGCAATAGCTTGTTATTTTTTAGTGTCTTATGTATTACCTGAGACCATGACATTACGTGGTTTAGAATTTACAAGAAATGGAGTTATTGGCGCCATTGCTGTGGGATTGATAGTGGGTACTTTAATGAGTATTATTACAGAGTTTTATACCGCTATGGGAAAGCGCCCAGTATTAAGCATTATTAAGCAATCAAGTACTGGGCATGCCACTAATATTATTGGTGGTTTGGCAATTGGAATGGAATCTACATTCTACCCTATTTTAGTTTTAGCTGCTGGAATTTACGGTTCATTTGCTTGTGCAGGTTTATATGGTGTTGCTATTGCTGCTGCAGGTATGATGGCTACTACAGCTATGCAATTAGCCATTGATGCTTTTGGACCTATTGCCGATAATGCTGGCGGTATTGCTGAAATGAGTGAATTACCTGCTGAAGTTCGTGAGAAAACCGATATTCTTGATGCCGTAGGTAATACTACAGCTGCAAGTGGTAAAGGATTTGCTATAGCATCTGCTGCGTTAACTTCATTAGCCTTATTTGCGGCTTTTGTTGGTGTAGCAATGCCTCATAATCAACACATAGATATTTATAAAGCGGATGTATTAGCTGCATTATTTGTGGGTGGTATGATCCCTTATATTTTTTCTTCATTAGCTATTCGTGCGGTGGGTGAAGCTGCAATGGCAATGGTGGAAGAAGTACGTCGTCAGTTTCGTTCAATTCCTGGAATCATGGAAGGTACTGGTAAACCAGAATATGATAAATGTGTTGCGATTAGTACAGAAGCCTCTTTGAAAAAAATGATGTTACCTGGAGCCATTACAATTATCTCTCCTATTTTAATTGGATTTACTTTAGGTCCAGAAGCATTGGGTGGTTTTTTAGCAGGAGCTACTGTGAGTGGTGTGTTAATGGGTATTTTCCAAAATAATTCAGGTGGTGCTTGGGACAATGCAAAAAAATCTTTTGAAAAAGGAGTTGAAATTAATGGGGAGATGTTCTATAA
>JAFMJX010000089.1 GCA_017853235.1 Chitinophagaceae bacterium
TGTTTTATTATTCAAAACAATTTATCAAATAGCGGCAGTTCAAAAAATAAAACAAAATGCAAATTATGATCAATCCCAGTATTTCAATAGCTTCATCTCAAGCCACACCCATATTTCTATTGGGTTGTCCAATGAAATTGACTCCCCTATTACTTTTGGATGGTTTTCTCCAGTCATTTTATTGCCATTTTCAATTTGTAATCAATTAACATTACAAGAGGTAGAAACAATATTAATGCACGAATTAGCTCATATTTTACGCCATGACTATATCATACATATCATATTAACACTCATTCAAACTATTTTATTTTTTAATCCAATAATTTATTTGTTTAAAAAGGAATCAAACTTACAGCGAGAAATTGCCTGTGATCAATTTGTGGTTCATCACAACAATCATAAGTTAGATTATATGAATGCCTTATATAAGTTAGCATTAGTATCCCATACCAATGCTAACCCTAAAACCACCATGGGTGTTTTAGGCACACAAAATGAGTTGTTAGTAAGAATGAAACAATTGAGTAATACATCTTATTTATCTGTTAAAACTGGAATTCTTAAAATTATTTTAATGGGGATGTTGTGCATCATGGTAGGTATTTCAAGTTGGTCTGTAGCGCTTAAAAAACAAACTTCAATGATGGATGCTTTACCTAATGAAGCCAATCAAACTATACTTAATGAAGCGAATGCCATCCACAATCACTTAATTGGCAAAACCTATAAAAATACTTCTTCGAATCATTTAATGGCTAAAAAGAACATCAAACACAATTCTAAGCATGTTATAAAAAAGTCATCTGGTACCAATACAAATTGGGTCAAGACAAATAGTCCTATGATGACTCATCATGAACTTGAAAATGAATCATATGCTAGTTTAGTAAAGCAAACCATGCATTGGATTCAATCAAGACAAGGAGATAGCTATTTTGCGTCGTTTGATGAAAATGAGGAAGAAATAAATTATACGATTGCTGAAAAATTATTAATGCGTGCCATTATTTCAAATTATCAACTTAAAAGAGATATTTTAAACAACAAATTATCTAAAGCCCTATATGAACAAGAAGCTATTGATACGATTTTAAATAGTAAGGAATATGCAGAAATGAAACAGTTTGAAAAATGGGTGAAAGAATTTTTGAAACAACACCCTACCGAAGCTACTGCCCCCATTGTTTACTAATATAAGGGCCACCTTCACAAAATAATTTATCTAAAATACATAGGTTTGATAAAAATCCTATTTTATCACTAAATACTTGCTGGTAAGCAGTTCCTTCTTGATATAAAGAATAATTTTTGGGTGTAAAAGGGGCAGTATAAACTTTTTGAATCAATGTGTTTGGGGATATATTTGGATCCCATTGAGTAGTGTTATTTTCCTCTACTGAAGAAACGATACTCCAGGGAGCTTTAATATGATGATGCACCCATGTATGACAAGCCATCAAAAATGAAACTAATGTTTTGGGTTTATTTTGGTATAATCCTGTAAGGCTTTGTTCATAATATTCAAAAAAAGGAGCTCTTTTATAATTAACTGTAATTGCTTTTAAATGTTGTTCTCTCCAAGGCGCATCATAAGCAATCAATATTTCCTCTATTGGTAATTTTTGGTCGCGACCGCCTATGATAGGAATACTTAATGTCAATGGTCCTTGTGAACTTGCTATCACACACCTATTTTTAAAACTCATTTTTGTAAAAGGTGCCTTGGGGTTCAAATACACTTCTTTAAATTGATATAATTCTTTTATAAAACTAATGGTTCCAAAATATTGAAAATCGGTTTGAATCATTTTAAGAAAATCTTATTAAAATAAATGAGTACCTTCCACAAATATCCAATAATTTTATCCAAAACTAGAAAATGCGACTTTATAAATTAGTGATATTGATGAATGTGTTACTTGCGCTATCCTGTAGTGAACCAAAACCTTTTGTTTTCAAAGGGGTACAGTCTATTACAATTGAAAAAGCAAGTTGGGGTAAAAATATTTTCAAAGCAGATTTTGTTTATGATAATCCAAATACATTTTCATTGACCCTAAAAAATTTGGAAGCTGATATATTTATAAATGATCGTTTATTTACACATTATAAACTAGATACCCTATTTGTGATTCCTGCACAAGCCTCTTTTAAATTGCCTGCAACTATGCAAGTTGAATTAACAGATATCTTAAAAAATAGCGTTGATATCCTATTCAATAGACCTATGAAGATAAATGTGAAAGGAATTTCCACTTTGTCAAAAGGGATGTTTTCTAAAACAATACCTATTGAATTTGAAACTACTCAAAAATTAAACTTAGCTTCAGCAATAAAATAACAAAAATTTTATTGCATCCAGGTGGATGGACTATTTCTCCATTGCATTAACAAATCCTGTGTAGAGGCATCTACTTCGCCTTTCTCTACTGCCAACTCAATTAAACTTTGATAATTGGTTAAAGATAAATAAGGTACACCAGCATTTTTAAAAGCATTTTCGGCAACATCAAAACCATAATTAAAAATAGAGACCATTCCTACCACATTTAATCCAGCGTTTCTTAATACATCCACTACCTGTAAACTGCTTTTACCTGTTGAAATTAAATCTTCTATAACCAATATTTTATTGTCTGTTTGATAAGCTCCTTCAATTTGATTTCCTAAGCCATGTTCTTTAGGTTTTGGACGTACATATATATAAGGTAGCTTTAATTGATCTGCGGCCATCGCGCCCCATGGAATACCTGCTGTTGCTACTCCAGCTAACATATCAGCCCCATCAAATTTTTCAAAAATGACATTACACATTTCGCTTTTTATAAAATCACGCACATAGGGAAAGGACAAAACTTTGCGATTATCACAATAAATAGGACTTTTCCATCCACTAGCCCATGTAAATGGATTATTTGGACTTAATTTTACAGCACCAACTTGAAGGAGTTTTTCGGCAACGGCTTTTTGATTCGTCATGTGTTTAAATTAATGCTTTGATTTATTGCAGCGAAATTAAAGTCAATTTCCCTAAAATGTCCTAAGAGTTACTAAATACTTTACACATTTTATGTCAACAACTATAATTGCAGCAGGTGGAATTGTCATAAATCCGAAAAGGGAAATTTTGTGGATTTATAGACGTGGTTATTGGGATTTGCCTAAAGGTAAGTTAGACGCAGATGAGACCATTGCACAATGTGCAATAAGAGAAGTGGAAGAAGAAACCGGGATGAAAAATTTGATATTAGGTGAACACATTATGATTACTTACCATGATTATTATGATACTTATTTAAAGGAACAAGTGACAAAGGAAACACATTGGTTTCAAATGGAGATTCAAGATCTTCAATTTGGAATACCGCAAATGGAAGAAGATATTGAAAAGATGCAATGGTATGCAATTAAAGCATTAGAAATCCCTTTAGAAAATACTTATGATAACATTAAACTTGTAATAGCAGCCTTTCGATCTAAATTATAAGCCCTATTATTTATGGTGCTTTAAAGATTGAATCACCACTTCGGGTAAAAAGGGTGATGCGTCTCCCCCATTTCTGAGGATGTCTCTAACAATGGTAGATGCCACGGATGTATATTTAGGTTCACCAGTTAAGAAAATGGTTTCAATATGACGATCCATAGTTCTGTTTGCATCTGCTATCGTTTTTTCATATTCAAAATCACTTACATAGCGTATCCCTCTCAAAATGAAATGAGCATTGATGGATTGACAAAACTTAACTGTTAAACCATCATAAATAGCCACTTCTACTTTTGGTTCATCTTTATAAATTTCTTCAAACCAAAGTTTACGTTGCTCTGCCGAAAACATAGGATTTTTTGCTGCGTTAATACCAATACCAACCACCACTTTATCAAAAATGGGTAAAGACCTATCAATGATATCAATATGACCCAATGTAACTGGATCAAAAGTTCCAGGGAAAAGGCAGATTCTTTGCATGTAATAAAAGTAATAAAATATTACTGAAATTTAAGTAGTTGGTTGTGTTCTTCCAGTTAATAGGTACAAACAAGCCATTCTTACAGCTACGCCATTTTCAACTTGGTCTAAAATAATGGAATGTGGACTATCTGCTACATCACTGTCTAATTCTACCCCTCTATTAATGGGGCCTGGGTGCATAATAACTATTTCTTTTGTAAGCTTTTGTAGCCTATTTTGAGTGATACCATATGCTAGGTTATATTCTCTCAAGGAGGAGAATAAAGGCTGATTTTGACGCTCTAATTGAATTCTAAGCACATTAGCCACATCACACCAAGCCAAAGCTTTATCTATATTATATTCAATTTGTATTCCCATCGCCTCTTTTAAGTAGGTGGGAATTAAAGTTGGTGGGCCGGAAACCATCACTTCTGCACCCATTTTTTTGAGTAAATAAATATTACTTAAAGCCACTCTGCTGTGCATGATATCCCCTATGATGGCTACTTTTAAACCTTGTAATTTTCCTAATTTTTCCTTCATTGAAAAAGCATCTAATAATGCTTGAGTTGGATGTTCATTGATTCCGTCCCCTGCATTAATTATAGCGGCGTCAATATGTTTTGCCAAGTAGTGGGGAGCACCAGAAGCACTATGCCTCATGACCACCATGTCCACTTTCATGCTTAAAATATTGTTGACTGTATCTAATAAGGTTTCTCCTTTAGCTGCAGATGAATTGGAAACAGTGAAATTCACCACGTCTGCTGAAAGTCTTTTTTCGGCTAATTCAAATGAGATACGAGTTCGCGTAGAGTTTTCGTAAAAAAGGTTAACGATGGTAATATCTCTTAATGTGGGTACCTTTTTAACGGGTCTTTGTAAAACTTCTTTAAACTGAGTTGCGGTTGATAAAATAAGTTGAATATCCTCAGTAGTGAGGTCCTTGATACCAAGAAGATGTTTGGTAGTTAGTGCCATTAAAAAACAAAATTAATATAATTTTTTGAACTGACCAATAGATACTAGGATACTACTTGTAAAATAACATCATCTACCCCATCATTTTCATGCCACCTTACTTTTACTTTATAAGGGGATTCATCCACCATTTCCTTACCTGTAAAATCGGGTTGAATGGGTAATTCTCGGCTTGGTTTACGATCTACCAAAACACATAAACTCACTTTAGAGGGGCGTCCAAAGGATAATAAAGCATCTAAAGCGGCGCGTATGGTTCGGCCTGTAAAAAGCACGTCATCAATCAAAATAACTGTTTTGCCTTCAATGCTAAATGGCAAATCGGTTTGAGTAGCTAAATGAAGTTGATGGCGAATGTCATCTCGGTAAAAGGTAATATCTAACTTACCATATACCACTTGATCTGCTGAAATTTCCTTTTGGAGAGCGGCTACAATTCGGTCACTTAAGTAAACCCCTCTAGGTTGTAAACCCACTATTACTGCATTTTGTAAACCTGGGTAGGTTTCCAAAATTTGATGCGCTAATCGCTTTATGATGCTAGGCAGTTGTTGTTCACTAATTAAGGTCATTCCATAAAATTTTAATAAAATTACAGCTTTTTGGCAAATTTAAAGTGGCTTAATGATTCCCTTTGTATTTTGCAGTCATGCTGGAGATTAAGCAACTTTCATTAGTACAGTTTAGGAACTATGTCCAAAATCAATTTGATTTCACCCACCGTATAGTTGGAATTGTGGGTGCCAATGGAATGGGCAAAACCAATATATTGGATGCTTTGTATTATTTATCCTTTACAAAAAGTTATTTTAATCGCCCTGACGCACAAAATGTACATCATGCTTATCAAGGGATGAGATTAGAAGGAAAATTTGTCATCCATCAAAATGAAGTCAGTATAAAATGTATACTAAGAGAGACATTAAAAAAAGAGTTCTATTTTGACGAAGATCTGATTCCTAAATATTCTCAGCATATTGGTAAAATTCCTTGTGTTATGATTGCCCCGGATGATGTTCAAATAATTACCGGAACCAGTGAGGAAAGAAGAAAATTAATGGATAGTTTATTGTCTCAAATTTATCCAGATTATCTAAAGACCTTAATACAATATAATAAGGTATTATTACAAAGAAATAGTGTATTAAAACAAGCTGCTGAAACTGGAAATTTAGATACCATTTTATTAGAAACTTTGAATGATCAGCTTATTGAAAATGGGAACCCCATCTATCATTACAGAAAAGAATTAATGAAAGAGTGGTTGCCGCAAATATTAAAATTATACCAACATATAGCTGGTCAATTAGATGCAATAGATATTCAATATCAATCATCCTTACATCAAGAAAGTTTTAAAAATTTATTACAGCATTCTTTATCCAAAGATCAAATATTACAGAGAACTCAATTTGGAATACATAAAGATGATTTAAGCATCACGATTCAAGGACAATCTTTTAAACAAGAAGCCTCCCAAGGTCAAAGAAAAAGCTTATTGTTCGCAATTCGTTTAGCAGAATGGTTGCTGATCAAAAAAAACAAAGGGTATGCGCCTATTTTATTGATGGATGATATTTTTGAAAAATTAGATGAAAAAAGGATGATACAGTTATTAGATTGGGTAAGTCAATCTTCGGATGGACAAGTTTTTATTACAGATACGCATAAAGACAGATTAACCTCTTTATTAGGAAAACATTTAACCTCCTATCAATTAATTGAATTATAAAAAGTGTAAATTGCTGTTATGGGATTGTTCAAACTAGGCGATGCATTAAAAGACTTCGTTCAAAATAGTAAATTAAAGAATGGGATTAGAGCGGCACAAATTGAAGAGGTTTGGGCTGAAATCATGGGTGTAACTGTCGCAAAGTACACCGATAAAATTTACATCTTTAATCAAAAACTTTTTATAGAAACAAACATTGGTCCATTGAAAAATGAATTAGGATTTCAAAAGACACAAATAATTCAAAGAGTAAATGAAAAAATGGGTGATCAAGTGATTACAGAAGTCATTATTAAATAAACCATCAAAAAAAACATTTTTATTTTGATTCATCTTCGTTCATGACTTCTCTCATTAAATCATTCATAGTTAAAATACCTTTAAATTCCACTTCATCAAATACTGGTAGGTATCTTGTTTTATAAACATTCATTAAAACCATACATCGTTTTAAATCCTCATTATAACTTACCACTGGTAAATCTTTGGACATAATATCTTTCACAGTAGTAGCATCTGACTTTCTTCCTTCTAATTTGATTTTATGAGTATAATCACGTTCTGACATGATTCCCAAGAATTGTTCATTTTCTTTTACAACAACATAACTTAGGTTTTC
>JAFMJX010000090.1 GCA_017853235.1 Chitinophagaceae bacterium
GCTAAAAGGAAGAGGTTTAATGCAATTATTTTTTTCATTGTACAGAAATTTTAAATTGGATGCTGGTAAAATTTTTTATATAATATTTAATATAAAAATTGCACACCTATAAATAAGGTGCTTTAAATCCTAGTGCAGTAAGGCCTCTTTTGACTTCTGGACAATTAGAAAGCAAATTCCAAATTAATTGTGATCTATAATTTTCAATCATGATAATGATAGGTCCTTGATCTATTGCTAATGTTGTATTACTAAACCAAAGTTGATGTAAGGAATAAGCGTCAATAAATCCATACTCCTTAAAAAGTTTGTCGCCTAAAGTATAGTAGTAAAAACGCAACGCATTCATACTTTTATCAGGTGTGAAGGGTAAGGAACTAATGGCTGCTGTGGGAGCAATCACTCCAACATCGTTTGTTGGTGAACAGGCTGTATAGCCTCCTGGAATATCACAAGCTGTTAAACCCCAACTCATTTCACTGTACCCATAATATTTTTTAGGATTTTGAATAGAGTATGTGTAATTAATTAAAGAATGATTGGTCAATTGAGTTAAATAATTAATATTGTTTTCATCTGTTAAGCCATTGGGATTAATTCCTAAAAAGGAATAATGTGAAAAAAACAAAGGACCTCCTAAATTAGGACCTAATGGTAAAACATAATTATAAAAATTTGCTCCATTCTTGTATCCCGATCCAGCAGCAAACCCATTTTGATAGACTGCTTTAGCTATTGAATAGTTATTAGAAGAAGCAGCCATAATATAGGTAATTAAACATTCATTCCATCCTTTAATAGGAAGATTCATCTCCCATGTATAGGTAGGACTCCAATGCCAATACAATACATTTTCGTTAGATTTTTGAAACCAAGTCCACTCCACTCCATTCCATAAAGCATTAATATCATTTCTTAAAGCAATTTCATCTACTGTATTATTTGAAAAATATTGTCGCAGTGTTAATAATCCTGCCATTAAATATGAAGTTTCAACTAAATCTGCGCCATCATCCTTGGCACTAAAAGGAACAACATTTCCAGTAGTTCCATTGATCCAGTGTGGAAATGCCCCATGAAACTTTTTAGCAGTATTCAATAAAAAAGAAACTACTTTTTTTGAACGTTCTAACCCCTGGGTACGCGTAATAAAATTTCGATTCACTGCTATAGGAATAGACATCAAACCAAAACCAGATCCGCCAGATGTGGTAACATCTGCAGATGAATTACGTTCCCTTGCTAATCCTGAAACTGGATGACCAAAATCCCAAAAATAAGCAAAGGTTCTTCTTTGTATAGTATCTAACAAAGCGTCATCTGTGATACGTACAAATTTATCTGAAGAATCTAAACTAGTTTGAAATTGAAATTGATAGTCCGTATTTAAAGTTCCCCCTTTTACAGAAAGTAATTGAGTGGTAATAGATAAAATATATTTAGTTAAATATTTTAATTTACTATTGGGTGTTATGACTAAAACACTGTCATGATTTTGATAACTAAAGTTAATAGTGGCAGCGGATCCTGCTGCTTCTGTAAGCTGAATGGCTTTAACTGCCGAATTCTTATCTACTGCATTACTGCATTTAATAGTAAAAACAGGTTGCGCTGAAATGTCAATAACCGATTCGTTATTTGAAATAGAATTTGAATTTAATAAGAAACTAGATATCGTTAAAACTTGGGCTATTGGTGGAACAACCACAGACGCTTCTTGTTTTTTTTGACAAGCCATCAATAAAATAAATAAAGGAATAGACAGAATCGTTTTTGTAAATATCATAATCATTACCAAATATAGGTTGTTGCGGATTGTGGAGCTAAATTTGCTGTAAATGTTTTACCAGCACAGCTTACCGAAAATGCTTGTGCAGTATTACTACTATTTAAAACTAATAATACTTTTTTACCCTGAGGTGTTACAAAAGCAACATTATCAACATTTGCAATATCACTACTATTAATGCGTACGGATCCTGGAGGAATACATTTAGAAGCTTGCGCTATAATATAATAGCTTACATTTTTGGTATAGGTATCTCCGTTAATGGTTAACGCCCCTTTGCATTGGGTACAGCCTCCAATGGTGTGGGGTTGATAACTAGGATCATTCGCCAAGTTCCACTCTATAGCAGTTTTGCTCCAATTATTCATAGTACCTATGATGACATTTTTAATATGCCATATAAAGTCCCCCGAAAAACTTCCTTGAGATCCTGTCCATTGTTCGGTAAAATATATATTCTTTGAAGGATGCGCTGCTTTCACAGTTGATAATGCAGATACCCCACCTACATAAAGATGAAAAGCAGATCCATCTACATAACTTGCTGCTTGTGCATCATTTAATACCGAAATAGGATATTCGGGATGGTCACAATTATGATCAAATAGAACAATTTTAGTTTTAATATTCTGTTGATGAAAAACAGGTCCTACATAATTTTTAATAAAACTAGCTTGCTCAGTAGCATTCATTAATAAACTAGGATTATTTTTATCGTTTTCAGGCTCATTTTGTAAAGTTATGGCATCCACAGTAATACCATAAGATTTCATCATGGAGATGTACTTCGCTAAATATTGCGCATACACATTATAATATTGCGCTAATAAAACCCCTCCCATTGTACTTTTATTCGATTTCATCCAGGTGGGAGGACTCCATGGAGATGCCATAATTTTAATTGCTGGATTGATTGCAATAATTTGTTTTAAAATAGGAATTAAGTGGAGGGTGTCGTGTCCTAATGAAAATTTAGCTAATGAAAGATCTTCTTGCCCTGCAGTAAGATCATCATAACTAAAAACACTACTATCTAAGTCAGAAGCACCTATGCTAATTCTTAAATAACTTACTGCAATGCCATCATTATTTTGAGGATTAAATAAATGTTGTAATAATTCATTTTTTTTAGTGGAAGATAAATGATTGATTAATTGAGCGGATCCTCCAGTTAATGCATAGCCAAATCCATCAATAATTTGATACTTAATACTTGGATCTAATGCAATATTATTAGCCCCACTTATTATGGTGGAAGTTGCTATACTGAGATAAGATTTTGTCAATAGATTATTTTGATCTGCACTAGTCGTAAAAGCAATCACGGTATCTTTATTTTCTGCTATTGGATTTGTTGCTACCACTTTAGCACTGCTGTTATTGCACCCCAAAAAAATCAATGCTATAATTATAACATTTCTCATAACTGTATTTTAATTCAAAGAAGTTTTAAAAAACAATAATTTATCATTACTTCTACTCACTACTAATATTTTTTTATCCCCCTTAGTTCTTAACCATTTAGCATCTCTTACTTCTCCATCTATATCTAATTTGAATGTACTATTGATATAACTTTCATGATCATCAAATGTAAAAGCAGTAGGCTGTAAAGCATCATATCTGCCTTCATAAGGAATCACACCATATAAATTACCCATTCCTAAAAATGTATTTTTTGCAGGAAGTTTGGTAAAACTATAGATAGGTGCTAATTGCATCATAAGGGGAAGTGATTGTGCGATAAATCCACCATTCCCATCATTAATATAAGACATAGAAGCCAATTGCTCTGCCTTTAGTTCAATAAAATCTTTAAATAGATCATAAAAAATAAATTGTACAGTTTTGCCAGCTACATCACTATACTTTAAATAAGCTTTCTTTAAAACGGGTAATGGACGTTCTAATTCATCTTTAGCTAAAAATGGATATTCATTGCCATCTATCATGTAAGTAGCAATTTGCTCAACAGAACCATTGTTATCAAAATCCTTAACATATAATTTAACCGCACCTTGTTTACCAGCAGCATATTTAGAATTCAAACCTAAATTTCCTGCTAAAATATCAAGCTTTCCATCACCATTTAGGTCGGTCACCATTAAGGATTGCCATAATCCTGTAGAAGCTTTAATATCGGAAGCAACAAATTTTCCTTTTTGATTCATAAATATTTTAATTGGCATCCACTCCCCTGTTACAATTAAATCAGACCAACCATCATTGTTTAAATCAGCAAAACATCCCGATGTCACCATACCTAAATCGATTAAATTAATTATTTCACCAGTAGCAATCGAAAAAATTCCTTTTCCATTATTTAATAAAAGGTAAGATCTTTGTGCAATTCCATATATTGTAGCATCTGCCAATCCTCCAACAAATAAATCCATATCACCATCATGGTCAATATCTGCTGAAATAACGCAAGATTTATTTTTAGGTATCACAGGTAAATTTAATGTAGCATCTTTAAAATGACCTTTCCCGTCATTCATATATAATTTATCCTTTAAAGGGATAGAGCCATCATTCATTTCATTTCCACCACTTGTAACATACAAATCATCAAACCCATCTTTATTGGCGTCAAAAAAAACTGCATCCACTTCTTCTGAAAATTTATTTTTACTAAACAAAGCTGAATCAATTGAAATAAAAGTTCCATTGTTGGTTTGTAACATTAATGCACCTGATTGACCCGAAGCACCACATATATAAAAATCATCTAAACCATCTTTATTGATATCTCCCACTGCAATTTTTGGGCCTTGCGTAGATAATTCATGTGGTATTAAATATTGTTTATTAAAATCAACAAATTCATTTTCTATATGCCTCCAATTCACTCCTGCATTATTAATTACAGGTGTTAATAAAGGTGCAGGACTTGAAAAATAGGCATCATAGTTAAAAACTTCAACAGCTTGTGTTTGTTCCATTTTAATTTTATGGTTAATAGGCGCACCTTTAAATACCTGATATTCTTGTGTTGGCCACACCACTAAAATACTATCCAATTTATCTTGATTCTTTAATGCAAAATGTAATTCAGGGGCTACAGAAGACTGAAAACCTCTTGTGCTCATCATTTGTTGATATTGCATATTCCCATTAGAAAAAACATACACTTTTGCACCAATACCAAATGTATTTTGTTTATTTCCTTTTAATGAAACTTGTATTGAATTTTTAGTATTTGTATTATTTTTTAATAACAAAGCTTTTTGATTAATGTTATTTACCACTACATCCAAATCGCCATCATTGTCTAAATCAGCATAAGAAGCTCCATTAAAATATCCTTTCATTTTTTGAGTACCCCATACTTCGCTTACATCACTAAATTTAAGATTCCCATCTCCTCTAAAAAAGAAGGGATGCGAACTTCCATCAGGCATGGCATCAATGGCTTCCTGATCATATTTATCAGAAGTGTTTAATCCTTTTTTGTTTTGTAATGCCGAAACAAATTTGATGTAGTCTAAATCTACCGGACGTTTCACTATGCCACTGGTAATAAATAAATCTTTATTGCCATCATTGTCAAAATCTGCAAATAATGGACACCAACTCCAATCGGTTGCGGCTACGCCACTTATTAAAGAGGTTTCTGAAAAATTTTTTCCTTTCCCATTATTTCGTTGAAGTGAATTCTTTGAATACTGATTTTGATAACCATTAATACCTAGTTTAACTTTGTATATATCAAGATTTTCATCACTGCCATATGTTTTAAGAATTTTTTCTTGATCTGGTAACATATCTACAGTTACTAAATCCATTTGTCCATCGTTGTTATAATCAGCTGCATCATTGCCCATGCTAAATCGACTATAATGCTTAAAATGTTGTCCCCCTTCTTCAACAAACCCCCCTTTACCATTGTTGACATAGTAATAATCATTTTCATGAAAATCATTCCCTACATAAATATCATCCCACCCATCATTATTAAAATCAGCAACTGCAATACCTAATCCATACCCCAAATTGCTTTGATAAATACCTGCACTTCTACTCACATCTGTGAACTTGCCAGTAGTAGCAATATCGTTGCGATACAACCTATCACCAGCTGAAGGATCATAGCCTCTACGTTGACTCGTATCCACAATATTAGAATGTGGGTTATGTGATTGATTTAAAATATAACAATCTAAATCCCCATCATGATCATAATCAAAAAAAGCAGTCTGTGTTGTAAAGCAAGATGTATTCAATCCATACTGTTCCGATTTTTCAGAAAAAGTATTGTCTTTGTTATTGATATACAATTCATTGTGCCCTGTAAGTCCATATCGACCGCTTACTGTGGAAACATAAATATCTAAATAACCGTCCCCATTCACGTCTGCCATAGTAACACCAGAAGCCCAATCGGACAAACCTTTTACTCCCGCTTTTTCTGTGATGTCTTCAAATTCAAAGTTGCCTTTATTTAAATATAATTTATTGCCAGCTTTGCTATTTGCTGTAAAATAAATATCTGGTAATCCATCATTATTAATATCTCCTGTAGATACTCCTCCTCCATTATAAAAATATAAATAGTATAAAATACTCAACCCAGGTTTTTCTGCTAATTGATTATTAAAATCAACATGTGTTTTATTGGATGGTTCGGAAGTGAAAAGTGTTTCTTTATTAAAAAACTGACAACTATTTAATAAAAAACTACCAGCAATAAGCAAGTAAAAAAATCGCTTCAACATAGGAGAAAATTTTAACTATAAACAAAAATCAAACCCATTTTCAAAAAAAAGGACTGAGCAAATTTAATTGCTCAGTCCAAATATTCATTCTTATAGCTGCTTTAAATACAAACTATTGTTTATTGGTATATAAAGAAGATACTTCAGATGCTGTTAAAGCAGTTGTGTACATTCTGACTTGGTCTATTCCGCCTCTCCATGAAGATGCTAACCAGTCATCATTATTATCCCCATTAGCTGGGCCACGTCCTACTCTCATTTCGGTAATTTTTGAGTCATCAATATTGATATTACCATGACCACCCCATGTTTTCTTATTTGGGTTAGCCACACCATCAACATAAAGTGTCATTGTACTCGTTGAAGCGCTATAAGACAATACCATATGATGCCATTTATTATCTAACAAACCAGGTATTTTTTCGGTATCACTTTCCCAAGTAAACCAGTTATCACTTACTGTTTTGTCGGCAATCATAAATTTAACAGCACATTTAGCATTGTCTCCTTCAAGCATGATAAAGAAGTTAGATCCAGACCAATGTCCATTGCTAGACGGGAAACTCATAATATACTCTGGTCCGTTTGTTCCTTTATTATTCAAGGTTTGGCCATTTTTTTGATACCAAAAAGAAATAGTAAAGCTTTGTGCATTCTTAGCCCAATCATTTGGCTTTGCATATCTAACAAACTTATTAGGCGCACCTTGAATC
>JAFMJX010000091.1 GCA_017853235.1 Chitinophagaceae bacterium
TTTACTATGTTGGGTTATATCATACACAAGGTATCGGGGCTTCCTTATGATATTTACATTGAAAAAAATATTTTAAAGCCATTAGGAATGCAAGGCACTACTTATGAATTTAGCAAAGTGCCTAGTACTTTATTAGCCAATGGTTATAGATTTATAAATAATCAATGGAAGAAAGAAGCTTTATTGCATAATGGGATTTATGGTTCTATGGGGGGCATGATTACTTCTATTGATATGTTTAGCAAATATGTTGCCTTACATGAAATGGCGTGGCCAGCCCGAAATGATCAAGAAACATTTCCTATTAAAAGAAGCACTATTAGAGAAATGCATCAGCCAGCCAAATTTATTTCATTGACCACGCCTTATACTTTTATGAGCGGAAGAAAATTAACAACTACAAATAGTTACATAGATGGATTAAATTGGATGAATGACAGCGAAAACAGAATTAGTATTGGGCATAGTGGCGGCCTTCCTGGATTTGGAAGCAATTGGCGTTTTCTGCCTGAGTATGGAATTGGCGTTATTTTATTTGCAAATGTTACCTATGCGCCAACTTCTGTATTAAATATATCTATCTTGGATACTATTGTTCAATTAGCACAACTAAAACCTAGAACTGTTCCCGTGTCTCCCATTTTAACTCAAAGACAAAGTCAGCTTATTGAATCGCTTCAAAATTGGGAGCATGCGGCACCTATTTTTGCTATTAACTTTTTTGATGATTATCCTAAAGAAATTTTAGTTCAACAAACTAATGATTTATTGAGACAGGTAGGAAAAATTATTAAAATAAATCCAATGGAGGCCACTAATCAACTAAGAGGATTTTGTATTCTTGATGGTGAAAGAGGCCAGCTGAGATTATCTTTTACTTTGAGTCCTGAAAATCCAGCCCTGATTCAAGAATACCATTTGACGAAAATCACTCCATAATTATTTTATGCAATTGAAAAGACGCCATCATTGGATGAATATCTTTTTATGGAGCAATCATTTTTATGGATTTTGTGCAATGGCTTTAGCTTGTGAAACTTCATTTACACTTTTGCATCATTCCCTTTCATTGGCTCAATTGAGCTTTATTTATTTTGGCACTCTTTTTTATTACACCTACGCTTATATCATTGCGTCACAAAAATCAATGAGTAGTGCCCGGTCCGCTTTTTATCAAAAAAATAAAAATTACTTAAACATTCGACAATTCTTTTTAGCGGCTGTCATTTTATATCTTGCTTTTTTTGAATTAAAAATGGGCGCTATCATCCTAGCTTTGACGGGTACCCAACAATTTATTTTGTGCAGCGCCCTCGCTGTTTCTTTATTATACTATTCGCCAATAAAAATCAATCCTATAAAGGATTTGCGTCATTGGGGTATTTTAAAGAGTTTGAGTATTGCATGGGTTT
Source organism: Chitinophagaceae bacterium (assembly GCA_017853235.1). GTDB lineage: Bacteria > Bacteroidota > Bacteroidia > Chitinophagales > Chitinophagaceae > Sediminibacterium. The sequence goes on from JAFMJX010000091.1 coordinate 1,413, forward strand.
GGGTCATTGTTACATTGATCATACCATTACTCATGAACTCATCAATGGAGCAGTTAGGTAAAATATTTTTTATATTTTATTTTATTCATATTTTCATTTTTATTTTAATACTTGCCCTATTATTTGATACTAAAGATGTAGAAAAAGATAGATTGCAATCCACGAAGACCATTGCATTGACGTTAGGAGTAAAAAAAATGATTCAACAAATAATTTATCCATTGTTGGCCTTCTATTTCTTCGTGATTGTACTCATGGCAAACAATTTTAGTCAATCTTTTGTATTTGTTTTTATTTCAAGCATCCCCATTGTGTATTTAATAATTCTTTGTCAGCGTATTCCAAAGCTGCATGATGTTCAACAAAATATTTTTTTTATTGACGGCGCTATTTTTTTAAAAACAATGTTAGGTATAGCACTAACTTATTTTTATGGAAGTCATACTTAACGAACCTGCTAGTAATTTATCATTGAACACATCAATTGATTCGCCTTTATTTTGTAATCCTAAAGTATATATTAGAGGTAAATAATGATCTGGTGAAGGGATGGCCAATTTAAAAGCGCTTCCTTGTTCCTGATATTGTAAAAGTGGATTTAAATTACCTGAGCGCATGCATGAATTAATAGTGGCTCTTGCTTCTATTGCCCAATCATATCCGTAATCATCTTTATCAAAATTGGCCCAATCGATCATTCTTAAATTATGTATGATATTTCCGCTTCCAACCATCAAGACCCCTTTATTGCGTAGCTTTTTTAATTGTTGAGCTAATTCAAAGTGATAGATGGGGGGCTTTGTATAATCAATGCTTAATTGAATGACCGGAATATTGGCTTGAGGGTATAAATGCTTTATAACACTCCAAGCACCATGATCTAACCCCCATTTTTCATCTAATTCTACCATTTTTGGTTGCAATAATTCTTGTGTGTATGCGGCTAAACCTGGGTCCCCTTTTGCGGGATAGTTGACTTCATATAATGCAGGAGGAAAGCCCATAAAATCATGAATGGTTTTAGGCATTTCCATTGCAGTTACCTTGGTACCTTCGGTGAACCAATGAGCTGAAATGCAAAGAATTGCTGTAGGCGTTGGTATTGTTTGCGATACATTCCGAAAGCCTGCAACAAATTCATTTTCTTCAATGGCGTTCATGGGACTTCCATGTCCAAGAAATAAAGCGGGCATGGGATCACTTAAGTTTAAATCAGCTGCCCATCGAGATAAACCATTAAGAGTATTCATCTATCAAAATTAATACAGAAAATCATGGTTTTGCAGTAATTTTGCCACTTCATTCGCAAATAAACATTTTAATAAAATGGAGTCACAAAAAGTTAAAAAACAAGCTAATATCCGAAAAGTGGTGATTAGCGTCTTATTAGTAGTTGCCTTATATTTTGGAGGCCGAAAAGTGATGTTTTCACTAACCCATGAAACTACTGATAATGCTCAGGTAGAAACTTCTATAGTTCCAGTGATTACCAGAATTGCAGGGTACGTAAAAACACTACAAGTAAAGGATTATGATTATGTGAAACAAAATCAATTATTAGTAGCGTTAGATGATGCCGAATTAAAAATGCAATTAGAAGAACAAAAAGCTGATTTACAGCAATCTATGGCGGAAGTGTCTAATGCAAAAGCGCAATTAGAAAATGCGATTCTTTCTTTAAAAAACAATAAAGGGGTTATTGACTTAAAAAATATCAGATTAAAAAAAGTAAGTGCTGATTTAAATCGTGATCAAAATTTATTTAAAGAACAAGCCATTACTAAAAAACAATTAGAAGAAAGCGAGTATCAATTATCTGCCGCATCACAAGAAGCTGCAAACGCGGAAACTGAGTATGCTACAGCCAATAATAGAATTGCTGTTTTGAGAGAAAATGTAAACAGAGCTTTGGCGATGATTGACATCAAAAAAACTAAAATAAAAGAAACGGAACTTAAATTATCTTATACCTCCATTGTAGCTACAGGATCTGGAAAAATTGGCAAGAAAAATATTGGAGTAGGTCAGTTTGTGCAAGCAGGAACTCCTTTGTTTTCTATTGTCAATGATAGTAGCTATTGGATTGTAGCAAATTTTAAAGAAAGTCAATTAGACGCTTTATATGAAGGTAAAAAAGTAAAAATAAGAATTGATGCTTTTCCTGATTTAGATATTGATGGCACTATAGAAAGTTTAAGTGAAGCTACTGGTGCAAAATTTTCATTATTGCCTCCCGATAACTCAAGTGGAAACTTTATTAAAGTAACACAACGTATTCCTGTAAAAATTGCCATTCAACAACAAGCTGCACTTAAAAATAAATTAAGAGCAGGGATGAGTGTATTTATCACCGTTGACAAATAATATACATGGCAACGCCTAAAGGATTCGCTCAAGCAATTATCGTAATTACTACTGTGTCAGCTGCTATTATGGAGTTGATAGATACTTCTATTGTGAATGTCGCACTCAACGATATTTCTGGAAGTTTAGGGGTGAGTATTGAAGATGTAAGTTGGGTGATTACTGCTTATGCCATTGCGAATGTGATCATCATCCCGCTCACAGGATTTTTGGCAGAATATTTTGGACGTAAAAATTATTATATCGTTTCCATGATCATATTTACGGCAGCTTCGTATTTATGTGGGCAATCCGATAGTTTAATTGAACTTATTATTTGGCGATTTGTACAAGGAATTGGAGGCGGGGCTCTACTGTCCACTTCTCAAGCTATTTTGTTTGACGCTTTTGAACCCAAAGATCGTCCAATGGCGGCTGGCTTATTTGGAATGGGTATTGTTTTAGGTCCTACACTGGGTCCTACTTTAGGAGGTTGGATTATTGAACACAATAGTTGGCCACTCATATTTTTAATAAATATTCCCATTGGGATTATTGCCACATTTTTAGCATTCACATTTATTGAGAAAAAGGAAGGAGAGGGCAAGGGGAAAGACGCTATTAAAATTGATTATACTGGTATCATGTTATTGATGGCGGGTATTGGATGTTTGCAATATGTTTTAGAACGGGGAGAATCTGAAGAATGGTTTAACAGTGAAACCATTCGTTATTGTTCGGGTATTGCATTGATTGGTTTGATTTCATTTGTTCTTTATGAATTAAACATCAAGCAACCAGCGGTCAATCTTAGGGTTTTAAAAAATAGAAATTTAGCTTTTACAACTATATTCACTTTTGTAGCCGGATTTGGTTTATTTACTTCCGTTTTTGTTTATCCAGTGTTGGCACAGAGAGTCATGGGATTTACTGCTTTTGAAACAGGTATATCCTTGCTGCCACCTACTTTAGCGGGAGTCATCATGATGCCAATTATAGGAAAACTAATGAGTAAGGGGGTGACACCTATTCCTTTTGTGATAGTTGGATTTAGTTTATTTTCTGTGTATGCCTTTTATAGTGCGACGATGCCACCTGATGCTGGCAAATGGGATTTCTTTTGGCCTTTATTAATTAGAGCTTTTGGAATTTCAATGAGTCAATTGCCTTTAATCAATCAGGCTGTAGTAGGGTTGGCACCCAAGGATTATGCGTCCGGAATTTCTTTAAATAATATGATTCGTCAATTAGGGGGTGCTTTTGGAATTGCTATTGCTAATAATTATGTGGCTCAGCAATATTTCAAACATCGAACAAATTTGGTCTCTAATTTACCTGTTGGAAGTGCTCAATGGAATGATCGTGTGAATTCGATATCGCAAGGCATTATAGCAAAAACAGGAGATCTTCATGGTGCTACACAGCGTGCCTACAAAATGATTGACATGTCTGTGGATAGGCAAGCTTATTACTTGTCCTATTTAGATACTTTTAGACTAGTGGGTATCTTTTTTTTAGTGGTCATTCCATTAGTTATGTTTTTAAGAGTTAAAAAAACGACCGATCCTTCTGCAGCGGCTAAAGCTGCCGCAGAAGCACATTAAATAAGACAAAAGCGAATGCTTTTAAAAAAATGAGTATGAAAAAAATTATCGTAATGCTTTTGACGACCGTTGCCATTGTACAAAATGGGAATGCTCAAAATTTAGTCAATGGAGAGTTAAGAAATTTAATGTTACAGTCCTTAAGTAATTTTTCTAAAGTTAAGGAGGTACAACAATCGGTGCAATTGGCAGAGGACAGGCTCAAATTGGTTGAATTAAATCAATATCCTGATGTGACTTTAGATGCGAGTTACGCTTATGTTAAACCTAAAATTGAAGTAGCTTTTGGCGATAAAACATTTCAATTTGCTCCCGAACATAATGTGTCTGCAGCAGTAAACGCTAATTACACTTTATTTGATTTTGGAAGATTAAAAGCCAATATAGAAAAATCAAAAAAAGAATTACAAACAGCACACCATGTAGCAGAGCAATTGAAAGTGAGTTTATTTACACAAATTAGCCAGGTATACTTTCAAGTGGTGTTTGCTAAAAAAGCCATTCAAATTCAAGATCAAGTTTTGCAATTGTTGAATGAAAATAAATCCATATTAGAAGCACAATTAAAAAATGGCAATGCCATTCAATTGGATGTATTAACCATTCAATCCAAAATTGACAACGAAAACAATAAAAAAATTGATTTGGAAACTAACTTGCAAAAATTATTGAATTTATTAAATTATGCAACGGGTATTAATACCGTTAAAGAAGGAACACTTCAAATTTCGTTAAAAAAATACACTCTAGAGGAGGCTATACAAATGGCCGTTCAACATAATCCTACTTATGCGGTAGCTAAAGATAAAGTCGAGGTTTCAAAATCGGAAGTAGCAATAAGCAAGTTAGGGGAGAAGCCTTATGTGGGATTGAAAGCAAGTATGGGGTCTCGAAATGGATATTTACCTGCAATCAATGACCCAAGATTTAATTACAACGCTGGAATTGGATTTTCTTTACCCTTATTTAATGGCGGTAAAACTAAGCAACAAATTAAAATACAAGAACATAATTTGTCTTTATCTGAAACCAATGTAAGTTCATTACTTTCTGAATTAGAAAAAGACATTACAGCGGCCATGATTGATATTGAAAGCAATGAAAAAAGAATTAAAAATGCCGCCACTCAAATAGAGCAAGCGGCATTAGCACAAAAGTTAAGTGTTAGCAAGCTGAAGAATGGTACTGCTACTCCGTTAGAAATTACTTCAACTAATTCAGATTATCAACGAGCATTACTCAATCAGTTACAATACCAGTATCAATTATGCAATGCACAATTGGAATTGATAAAATTAACGGGTATCAACTTAATTGATTAAAAATCGGCATAAGCCTTCGCTGTCATTAATATAGTTTCATTACGGCTTACAGTTTTTAAATATTCAGGAGCTGCCGATAATTTTTTCCATTCGGGATCGCTTCCAAAAGTTTTCCAATGAGCGTCCCTGTCAGCCATATTATTAAAGCTGGTCATATAAATTAAATTAGGTGTACGACTTCCAGTAATTGCTTTAGAATAAAAAATCGCATTAAAGTTCAATCTCTTAAATAAAGCAATTTCACCGCCTTCGTTAAACATATGTACTTTTCTTAAGTGCATATTTTCGGTAGCACTTTCATAACTACGATATTCAAAAATTCTATCCGCTGATTTTACTAAATTAGACTTTGTTTCATATTGTGGTTGTAATTTAAATGCCTTGGTTATCATGCTCTCAATTCTATTATAAGGCAAACTACTGTCTTTATTGTCTAAATGAATCAAAGCATCTTCTCCCATAGGATCTAATTTTTCAATGCTTACATCTAACTGGTCTAATTGTTGTAAT
>JAFMJX010000092.1 GCA_017853235.1 Chitinophagaceae bacterium
TCCATTTAATGAAATTACTGAATTCACAGCTTGGGGAGAAGTCGCACCAGGTGCCAAGTAAATTTTGATAACACCACTTAAATCATTACCCTGAGTTCCACCAAATTGACCTGAATAGGATTGTCCAAAACTAACTCTAGAAATACCTAAGGTTGATAAATTTTTAACGTTATTAGCTTTATTAGTATTTGTACCTTGAGTTCCTAAATAACCACTTGAAAAAGCCAAACTAACAGTCTGTGCCGATAACTGCTTTAATGAAGCAGAAAATATTAGGATTAGTACTAAAATGGATATTCTCTTAATTAAACTCTTGAGATTTTGCATCGAACAAAAAAGATTAGTGAATAATTTCGAATATATACCCCTCCAACATGCCTGTCAAGTTCTACTAGTTATAATAAAAATTAACTAGTTAAAAATAATTTCGCATTAATAATCAATTCATTAAGAATATTATATAATGATAATTTATATAAATTAGGAACGAAAAAGCCCCTCTAAAACGAGGGGCTTTTTTATTATAACTTACTTTGTAAGTTGTTACTACTTCACTTCTTCAAATTGTGCGTCTTCTACGGTGTCATTGGCAGCACCTGCATTTTGGCCTGCATCTGCTCCTGGAGCAGCACCTTCAGCAGCGCCAGCTTGTTGAGCTTTGTAGATATCTTCACTTGCAGCAGTCCATGCTGTGTTCATTGCTTCTAAAGCAGCGTCCACTTTTGCAGTATCCTGAGACTGATGAGCTTCTTTCAAGCTAGCCAAAGCTGTTTCAATTGGAGCTTTCTTGTCTGCAGGGATCTTATCACCAAACTCCTTCAATTGCTTTTCCGTTTGGAAAATCATGCTATCTGCTTGGTTCAATTTCTCTACTCTTTCTTTCTCTAATTTATCTGATGCTTCGTTGGCTTTTGCTTCGGCTTTCATTTTTTCAATTTCTTCCTTGCTTAAACCACTACCCGCTTCAATTCTAATTTTTTGTTCTTTACCCGTACCCTTATCTTTTGCGCTTACATTTAAGATACCGTTCGCGTCAATATCAAAAGTTACTTCAATTTGAGGTACACCTCTTGGAGCTGGTGGAATACCATCCAAGTTAAACATACCTAAACTCTTATTTTGATTTGCCATAGGACGATCGCCTTGTAATACATGAATTTGTACACCTGGTTGATTGTCGCTTGCAGTAGAATACACTTCTGTCTTTTTAGTAGGAATGGTGGTGTTAGATGCAATCATAGTTGTCATTACTCCACCCATTGTTTCAATTCCTAAATTTAAAGGAGTCACGTCTAACAATAATACGTCTTTTACATCTCCTGTTAATACGGCACCTTGAATTCCTGCACCAATTGCTACAACTTCATCTGGATTCACACTACGATTAGGTTTTTTACCAAAGAATTTTTCTACAATTTCTTGCACTTTTGGAATTCTAGAAGAACCTCCCACTAAAATAACTTCATCAATTTGCGATGTGGTGTACCCTGCATCTTTCAAAGCAGCTTCACATGGTTTTAAACAACGAGTAAATAAATTATCTGCTAAAGATTCAAATTTAGCACGAGTTAATTTTAATACTAAGTGCTTTGGAACACCGTCCACAGCTGTAATGTAAGGCAAGTTGATTTCCGTTTCAGAAGAAGAACTTAATTCCACTTTCGCTTTCTCAGCTGCTTCTTTTAAACGTTGTAAAGCCATAGGATCTTTTCTTAAATCAATAGCTTCTTGATTTTTAAATTCATCCGCTAAATAATCCATGATCACTTTATCAAAATCATCTCCACCTAAATGAGTATCTCCATTAGTTGATTTTACTTCAAATACACCATCTCCTAAATCCAAGATAGAAATATCAAAGGTTCCACCACCTAAGTCAAACACTGCAATTTTTTGTTCGACATTTTTTTTATCTAAGCCATAAGCTAAAGCAGCTGCTGTAGGTTCGTTCACAATACGACGAACATTTAAACCAGCAATCTCACCTGCTTCTTTAGTTGCTTGACGTTGTGCGTCATTAAAATAAGCTGGCACAGTAATCACCGCTTCTGTAACTTCTGTTCCTAGATAATCTTCTGCCGTTTTTTTCATCTTTTGTAAGATCATTGCAGAAATTTCTTGAGGAGTATACATGCGATCATCTATAGAAACTCTTACCGTATCATTTTCACCTTGAACAACTTTATAACTTGCTAAACTTAACTCACTTCCTACTTCATTAAAACGACGACCCATAAAACGCTTCACACTTGAAATGGTATTGTGAGGATTGGTAATAGCTTGACGTTTAGCAGGATCACCTACTTTACGTTCTCCATTTTTTAAAAAAGCTACTACCGAAGGGGTGGTTCTACGTCCTTCATCATTTGCGATAACTACTGGCTCGCCACCTTCCATAACTGATACACAACTATTTGTAGTACCTAAGTCGATTCCTATTATTTTTGCCATAACGATTGATTTTCAATGTTTAATTATCCTATTATTGTCAATCATTATGCCATAAGTCTGGAGGTGCAATTTTGTCATAAATAGCAGCTATTTACCCCCTTATAGGCTCTTAATTGTCATAAAAATCCATTAAAAATGTAGAAAAGGCAGAAAATTAGACCTCAGAGGCCCCTTTAAAAGTGAAGTTTTTTTGACTTGTATAGCTAAATATAACTACAAAAAAGGTAGTTATAATTTTAGCAGGTGTAGGATACCAACCTAAATAATCCACAAAAAATTTGAGGAAAATATAGTTCAAAAGGACGCATCCAAAAACCACAAAAAAATACTTCATTAATTGAGTACGTTTGGCCACACTGGTTTCCTGAAACACCACATATCTGCTTAAATAAAAACCTAAAGGGAATGTGACACAAAAGCTAATAATGAAGGAGGCAATATGAGGACTTACAATGAGCCATCCTACATGTATCATCGCCTTGTGTAATATAAAATTATAAGAAACAAAAAATAATAAAATATCAAGAACAGTATTTGCGCCACCACAAGCTGCGTAGCGGAAGGTTTGCAAAGTCATCACTTTCTTAAATAATGGATAGAACCATTCTATGACATCCAGGATGATTTTTCTTATTATTTCATGTAGTTTCAACATCGATGCTCAAAGGTAATCTTAATTAATTACTTTTGCAGAAGGCAATCCTATTTTATGAATTTAATAACTAATTTAAAGGAGATCACTTCAAAATGCTTACATACTTTGTACGGGGCAACAATTACTCCCGAACAAGTATTAGTAAATGCTACTAAACCCGAATTTGAGGGCGATTATACTATTGTGCTTTTTGCCTTTGTAAAACAATTAGGAAAAAATCCAGAAGTTTTAGGAAACGAATTAGGTGCGGCTATACAAGCTCAAGCCCCACATCTTATAAGTCAATATAATATTGTAAAAGGATTTTTAAATTTTACTATTCAAGATTCTTTTTGGTTAGATTTTATACAATCCACCGATGCCAATCATTTAATACCTACTACTTCCACTCCTCGTAAAGTGATGGTAGAATACTCCTCACCTAACACCAACAAACCTTTACACTTAGGTCATTTAAGAAATAATTTTTTAGGATGGAGCATTGCCGAAATTTTAAAATTACAAGGCAATGAAGTGGTTAAAACTTGTATTGTCAATGACCGTGGAATTCATATTTGTAAGAGTATGATTGCTTGGCAATTATTTGCCAACGGAGCTACCCCCAATGACACAAAACAAAAGGGGGATCATTTTGTAGGAGACTATTACGTGAAATATAATGATGCATATAAAGCTGAAGTCGAAGATTTAATTGCAAAAGGCATGTCCAAAGAGATAGCCGAAAAAGAAGCTCCCATTCAAAAAGCAGCACAGGCATTATTGTTAAAATGGGAACAAGGTGATATTGAAACCATAAATCTTTGGAAAAAAATGAATGAGTGGGTGTATGATGGATTTGATGTGACCTATCGCAAAATTGGATCCGATTTTTTCAAAACATATTACGAAAGCAATACCTACTTATTAGGTAAAGAATTAGTAGATCAGGGCTTATCTAAAAAAGTATTCTACCAAAAAGAAGACGGTTCCGTATGGATTGATTTAACACAAGACGGATTAGATGAAAAAATTGTAAGACGTAAGGATGGCACATCCGTATATATCACACAGGATATTGGTTTAGCCGAATTAAAACAGAAAGAATTTAATACAGACTCAAGTATATATGTAGTAGGTGATGAACAAAATTATCACTTTAAAGTGCTCAAATTAATTTGTCAAAAACTACAACTTCCTGCTTCGGATGGTATTTATCATTTAAGTTATGGTATGGTAGAATTACCTACAGGTAAAATGAAAAGTCGTGAAGGTACCGTAGTGGATGCAGACGATTTAGTGGATGCAATGATTCAAATTGCGAAAGAAAAAACAGAATCTCTAGGAAAAGTGAGCGAATTTGAACAAGCTCAATTACTAGAATTGTATCATACCATTGGTTTAGGGGCTTTAAAATTCTTTTTGTTGCGCGTAGATCCAAAAAAGAAAATGATTTTTAATCCTGAAGAGAGTATTGACTTTCATGGATTCACTGGGCCTTTTATTCAATATACCCACGCACGTATTAAAAGTATTTTGAAAAAAACAGGAACCAACAGGGTTGCATTAACTGGCAGTTTATTGCCGCTTGAAAAACAGCTAGCTATTGAATTATCCACTTTCCCTGCGGTGATAAATGAAGCTGCTGACACTTTAGATCCTTCTAAAGTAGCTATTTACACTTTTAATCTAGCTAAATTATTTAATACTTTTTACGCAGAGTTGTCAATTTCCAATGCAGCATCCGAGGAGAAAAAGAATTTACGTATACAATTAGGAATTTTAACAGCTGCTACTTTAAATAAAGGAATGCAAGCTTTAGGAATTGCTGTACCTGAAAGAATGTAACTAAGAAGGATTTATTAACTTCTTTTTTGTTTGGAATTCACATACAGTTCTGGTGTTTCTTCTTCAAAACCCCATTGTTCTAATAAAGTATTCATTTGTGCAGTTGGTAATGACGCTTTGTCATAATGTCCAGCATTCATTTTTTGACGCATTGCTTCATAAATACTTACCGCACAAGCCACAGATATATTCAAGCTTTGAATAATCCCCATTTGAGGTATTACAAAATTTCCATCTGCTAACGCTCTAAATTCATCTGTTACTCCTGCATGTTCATTCCCAAATACCAATGCAACAGATTGAGTGAAATTTATATCATGTAAACTCACAGCATCACTAGATAAATGAGTCGTCAAAATAGTCTTAAAATTTTTACGAAGTTCAGTTACACATTTTTCTAAATTATCATACTCATGTATCGTGAGCCATTTTAACGCACTACTACTGCTTCGATAGCCCCATTTTTTATGACGTGGTATTTTAGTGGTTAAAATATAAACATCCTGTATACCAACTGCATCACAAGTTCGCATGACTGCTGATGCATTGTGTGGATCCTGCACATTCTCTAAGACCACCGTTAAATTTGCTTGTCTTTTGCTTAAAACTTTTAATAATTTTTCACTTCTTTCAGGAGTCATTCTCATTATTTTTTAAAAGGGGGACGATACTGAACTCCTAAGCCTGCCAACGTTAAGGGTTGTATTTGACCTTTGTTTTGTTGAAATTCATAATTCAAACCTACCCCATTTATTTCTGTCATTAACAATGGCCCATCCATATCAACATAATCTAACTGAGGTAAAAATTGAGCAATGGCAGCTGACCCAATAACACTTTCATTCATACTTCCCATCATGACTTTTAATCCTAATGTTTTTGCTTCTTTAATCATTCTTAAAGCAGGCGTTAAACCACTACACTTAGTTAATTTAATGTTGATTCCATGAAAATGTTCGGCACAGATAGCCACCTCATTTTCAAATACACAGGACTCATCAGCAAATAAAGGCAATTGCGATTGCTGTTTTAATATCTTCATTCCTTCCCAATTGTCTTTTGCTAAAGGTTGTTCCACCAACTCCACTCCAAGTTTAGCTAAAGCTGGAATTTTTTGTAATGCTTCTTGGGTAGTCCACCCTGCATTGGCATCCACTCTTATGGGATTTTTGGTATGTTGGCGAAGTGCTGCAATCATTTCAATATCATAATCGGTGCCCACCTTCACTTTATAAATAGGCCAAGGATGTGCTTCCATTTTTTGTACCATTTTTTCGATAGGATCTATACCTAAAGTATAATCACAAATAGGTACTTGGTTGACATCCCATGATGTTTGCCACAGTTCATGTAAAGGTTGCTTTTTCATTTGCCCAAACAAATCCCATCCTGCCATATCTAATGCACAAACTAAAAAGGGATCATTTGGAAATAAATGATGTAAGAAATGCCAAAACCTTTCTGGATCTATTAAAGCAAATTTTTCAATGAGTTTTCTGTTTTTTTCAAGTTGCTCCATCATATTTGCAACTGTCACATTGTAGTATACGATTGCTGGAGCTTCCCCAAATCCTGACCAATTTCCCAAGGATAATCGAACCATTAAACTTGATTGATGTGTTTTGGTTCGTCCATTAGAAATCGTGAATGGATACTCAAAAGGTAATTGTTGTTCCCAAAAATCTAATTGCACTGGAATTATTTTTGCTAAGATACAAAACCCACTCTTAATAATCGAGTAAATACAATTTAGCGACCACTCGCTTTAATAGCATTATACCATTCTTGATTAAAATTATTTTCTTGGAGTAAATTTTCCAAAGTGAGGTGCATTCTATATCTCCAATAATGTTTAGGATTGGCAGGTACATTTATTTGCTCCTCTTTAGGATTGGCTCTTCTTATGGAAGCATCTACTCCTAAAAAGTCCTGAAGTTGAAAAATAGACCACATAGCTGGTGAATATAAATGCTGCACTAAAATTGCTTTATTAATCCACGCTTCACAATAAATGGGTGCTTCACCCCATTGTCCTATTTCATGATTGTAAAACTGTTGTGTTTTTGCTCTATCTTCTTCCCACCAACCTCTAACGGTACTAGTATCATGTGAACTTGGGGTCACAACACTTAGATAAGGGGCGTCATTAGGATGACAAAAAGTTTTATGTGAAGCTTTAGGCATTCTCTGTACTTCTAAACTTAGCATTCCTAATTGATGCATCACATTTGGAACACAAGAAGGTACCAATCCCAAATCCT
>JAFMJX010000093.1 GCA_017853235.1 Chitinophagaceae bacterium
TCGTCGCCCTATTTTGCTTTTTTCCTTATTAGGATTTGGCTTAGATTATATATTTTTAGCCTTTGCACCCTCTATTGGTTGGTTATTTGTAGGTCGAACCATTTCGGGTATCACAGGTGCTAGCTTTACAACAGCAGCAGCTTATATGGCCGATATTAGTGATGAAAAAAATAGAGCCCAAAATTTTGGAATGATTGGTGCTGCATTTGGAATTGGATTTATCATTGGTCCAATGTTAGGAGGGGTGCTGGGTGAATATGGTGCGCGCATTCCATTTTTAGTATCCGCAGGCTTAGCTTTAATTAATGCATTGTATGGTTATTTTGTATTACCCGAATCTTTAGATCAAGAACATCGTCGCGACTTTGATTGGAAAAGAGCAAATCCAATAGGTTCCTTGATGAATTTAAAAAGATATCCAGCAGTGATTGGTTTAATTATTTCTTTAATTTTTATTTATTTAGCCGCACATTCTGTTCAAAGTAATTGGAGCTTTGCAAATATTACAAAGTTTGCTTGGACTCCTAAAACTATTGGAATTTCATTAGGTATTGTTGGATTATTAGTAGGGTTGGTGCAAGGATTACTTATTAGAGTCGTAAATCCAAAATTAGGAAATGAAAAAAGTGTTTACATAGGGGTCGCATTATATGCAATTGGACTCACTTTATTTGCATTTGCAACACAAGGATGGATGATGTTTGTATTTTTGATTCCCTATTGTTTAGGTGGAATATCTGGCCCAGCTTTACAAGCACTTATATCGGTACATGTACCTCGAAATGAACAAGGGGAGCTACAAGGTTCTTTGACTGGCTTACAAAGTTTAACTTCTATTATAGGTCCACCTATGATGATTGGGTTAACTTCTTATTTTTCTGTTAAAAATAATCCCAGCCATCTTTATTTTCCAGGCGCAGCCTTTTTATTAGGCGCATTTTTTATGCTGTGCAGTGCTGTTATTGCTTATTGGGTGTTAAAACATGATCCCACTCGTTCAAAGGCATAGAATATTAGCATATAATGGGCTTCTGTCGTTATATTTGTGGCCTAATATAACATCATTTTATGACGCCTTTGATGACACAATTAACCGAGACTGCTCAGTTCATTCAATCAAAAATTAAAGCCAATACCCAAACCGCAATTATTTTGGGAAGTGGCTTAGGAAATTTAGCTACAAAAATTAAAGTAGAATTTGAAATTCCTTATACTCAAATTCCTCATTTTCCAGTAAGTACAGTGGAAGGGCATAAAGGACGCCTTATCTTAGGAACCTTAAATGATGTGAAAGTGTGGGTCATGGAAGGGCGCTTTCATTTTTATGAAGGGTATTCTCCCGAACAAGTGGCTTATCCTGTAAGAGTTTTAAAACTTTTAGGCGTCCATCAATTAATGTTGTCTAATGCAGCAGGAGGAGTTCATCCTGATTATCAAGTGGGGGATTTAATGATTATAAAAGATCATATTAGTTTATTTTCCATCAATCCTCTGATTGGGAAAAATGAATCTGATTTAGGTACTCGTTTTCCCGACATGAGTGAACCCTATGCTCATGATTTTATTGAAAAAGCAAAAGCAATTGCTGCAGCACATCAAATTAAAGTACATGAAGGCGTTTATGTAGGTGTGACTGGACCCACTTTCGAAACCAAGGCAGAATATAAATTAATTAAAGCAGTAGGAGGTGATGTGGTTGGGATGAGTACTGTGCAAGAAAATATTGCTGCCATTCATTGTGGCATGAAAGTGTTTGCTATAAGTGTGGTGACCGACTTAGGGATACGTGAGGATAATAATGTGATCACACATCAAGAAGTATTAGAAGCTGCTAATGCTGCAGAGCCTAAACTCACTATCATCATGAGCGATTTAGTCAAACAAATTTCCTAACGCGATGCGTCCATCAGAGCTACTCCGATATTTATTTTTTGGATTTACCTATTTGCTTTTAACAGTAAAAGTAAATGCGCAAAGAAATATGGGTAATATTGGAAATATGGGATCTATGATGGGGCGTGGAGGTGGAATAAGTGGGAGTGCTAGTAAAGGAACTAAAAATGATTCTTTGCAAAGAAGAGATCAATTTGCAGATTCAATCACCATTTTTTACAAATATTATAATAGCAATGATGCACATGCTCTAGATACCAGTATCAATGATTTTTTTGTTCATTATCCCGTTCCTTATACCAGTTATACGTTAGGTAACTTGGGGGCAGCTTCAAAGTCATACTTTTCAAATCCAATATCACATGCTGGTTTGGACAATGGCTTTCATGCTTTTGATACTTATTTTTATACTTTAGATGAAACACCTTTTTATCAAACCACAAGACCTTATACTGAATTAGGTTACTTATTGGGAGGCAAAGGGGAACAATTAATTGAAATAAAACATACTCAAAATAAACAAAAGCAACTTAATTTTTCATTTGATTATCGTTTTAGCAATGCGCCTGGTAATGTAAAAAATCAAAGTGCAAATGTGAATAATATGCGCATCACAATGCACTTTCAATCCAAACGAAAGCAACATGAATCCTATTTAGTGATGTTGTCAAACAAAACTGGCGCTTCTGAAAATGGGGGACTCATTAATGGTGCTTTGTTAGATAGTTTGTCTTTAAATAATCCTTATGAATTAGAGACAAGATTGGGGGTAAGTGGAATGACGTTTAAAAATCCTTTCAATACAAGTATTACAACTGGTACTACCTATAAGAATAACACTTTATTATGGAAGCAAACATATGATATTGGTCAAAAAGATTCTATTGTAAAAGATACGGTGACCACCTATATGTTTTATCCTCGTTTGCGTTTTCAAAGTGAACTTAAATATAGTAGTAGTCAGTTTTTATTTTCCGATAATAAGCCTGATTCTATCAGATATCAACAATATTTTGGGTATACTTTAAAACCAGGTACTGATGTGAACATGCAAGATACCTGGAACAAATTGTCAGAAGAATTTAGTTTGGTCAGTTTTCCTCAAAAAACAAATAGCAATCAATATTTACAAATAGGTGGGGGCTACCAAACTTATCGTGCTAGCTTTCTAAATAAGGATAGTTGGACTCATTATGATCTTTATGGATTTGGTGTATATAAAAACAAAACCAAGAATCAATTATGGGACATGCAGGCAGCTGGAAAGTTGTATTTGAATGGTTTTTATTCAGGTGACTATGAAGCACAAATGTATTTATCTAGAGTATTGAATGGTAAAGGAAACTATATCAAGTTGGCATTCCAAAATTTGAATAGAACTCCTTCTTTGAATTTGTTGGGCTATACTCAATTTCCTATAAAAGCTTTATCGGGAATTACAAAGGAAAATACCATTGATATGATGGGTGCATTAGGCAATCTATCAAAAGAGTGGAAGCTTCAAGTAAATTATCAACTCATAAATCATTATAATTATTTTAATAGTGGCTATCAGCCTATCTCACATTCAGGGGTAATTAATTATTTACGCATTCAAACTGATCATAAACTGGCATTAAGTACCCATTGGAATTGGTACCATCAAATGAACATTCAAATAGTGGATCAAAGTGGTCCCATTCATGTTCCTTTGCTTCTCACAAGAGAACGTATTGCTTTTGAAGGTAATTTCTATAAAAATTTGAATTTGTCTACTGGGTTGGAATTTATTTATCACACGGATTATAAGGCTGATGGATATATGCCATTTACTGGACAGTTTTATACTCAAAATGAATTTACCTTGCACAATCGCCCTACCAGCAATGCTTTTTTGCATTTTATGATAAAAAGGCTTAAAGGTTATATACGCTTAGAAAATCTTAATACGCTTATCCCCAGCAGTTCTGCCTTAGGGACTGCTTATAATTTTAGTGCCAAAAATTACCCTACCAATTCCTTGTGGTTTAGGGTAGGTGTTTGGTGGAATTTTATTAATTAAGAAACATTCTAAAAAATTTACTTTAACATTATTTTACTTAACTTCATATTCATAAAATCATACTTATGAAAAATATATTTTTAACCCTTTGTTTTTCTTTTTTATCTGTCTTCATCTTGAATGCGCAAACAACTCAAAAAATTAAAGTTTCAGGTAATTGTGGCATGTGTAAAGGACATATTGAAAAGGCAGCAAAAGAAGCTGGGGCAGCTAAGGCAGAATGGGATAAGGTAGCAAAAGTGTTAAGTGTTACTTTTGATGCTGCAAAAACTTCCACCGATAAAATTGAAGAAGCTGTGGCTGCAGCAGGTTACGATACCGAAAATAAAGAAGCCAGCACAGAAGCTTATAAAAAATTAGATGAATGTTGTCAATATAAGCGCAAGAAAAAAGGCTAATTATTTCCAATTAATTCTACGTCCAATAAAACATTTGGCAGTTAATCCATTACTGCTTTCTGTAAGTCCTTTGCCAATACCAAAGTTAAATTCGTATAAAGGATGTACAAATAAATCAACTGCCAAGTATAGCTGATGTTCTTGTTGCGGAAGTTTGTATGGATTAAATATTTTACCAGTATTGCCAAAATATTCAAATCCTATATTGGCTTTTGCGAAGCTGGCATAAGCATATTTAAAATTAGGTTCAAATAAATATTCTTTATTAGTAAAGGATATGCCTATGTTGGGATTGAAAGACACATAATGTTTGTCGATTGTTTTATCAAAGATGGGTCTTATCTCTGCACCCCAATCATTATTTTTACTCAATGGGTCAATTGAAAATCCTATTTCAGAAGAAAGGCTGACACCAATTGGCCAATTCCATTTATCTGGTGCTTTTATTCTAGGCCTAATGTTGCTTCCTGTATATTGTAATTTCCCGCCATTGTTATAAGTGAAAATATAAAAACCAAATTCAAAATCGTTTGTAATTCCAGTAGTCACTTCTATTGTCTCAAGTAAAGGGTGATAAATTTCATTGCTTTTTGGACCTTTGAAGGTATAGTTGCTATGTAATTCAATAATAGTTGTTTTTTTGGGCGTTGTAGCCGAACCATAAACTTGTATTTCATTCGCATCCTGAGCTTTTACATAAAATATAGAAAGTACAAAGAAGAAAGATAATAAGATATGCCACTTTTGCATTTTTGAATTAGTTTTTTGATTCATTATTTTGTTTTTTTTAGTGCTGTGTGAAAAAGGGTAGGCATTCATTTTATTAGTATGGTAAAATTAAACTTAATTTATTATTCAAAATAAGCAATAGTTCCACCTACCCAGGTTGCCGTATTATTAAAGCCTACCCCCATCATTTCGTTTTTACTTAATCGTGTTAAATTTAAAGTAGCTATATATTTTTGTTGAGCTTCATCCCAAAAATAAAATAATCTTATTTCAGCTTTGGCAGGACCTGTTGGAGTCACTATGGCTGAAGCATAGTTTACTTTTTTTTGTAAAATCCATTCATTTGGATTTGTAATATGAGTAAGATCCTCTTTTTTGACATTTATTTTTACGCCATTTCCAGCGTATGAAAATAATGGCTTGAGTACCCATTGGTTTAGATTTTCGGGAACTGAAACTAAATTACTTACCAAAGCGCTTCTTGGGATATTGGGATGTTTTAAAAAAGGCAATAAAAATTTACTAATTCGGTAATAATGATGTGGATGACATACCCATGTAATATTAAGGGGCTTAAGGAAAATGCTTGCATTGTGTTGAATATTTTCATCAGCATGAATTACATCATCCCAAACCACTCTGTTATAAATACGATCAATTTTGATTTTTATTCCATTTTTTTGATAAAATAAATCATGGTCTTCTTCAAAAATCTCGGATAAACAAACTATTGGAATATTAATTAAGTCACGTGTAATATAAAAATCAATTTTTGTTTTTTGTTGATCTGGATATATTTCTAATAAGACGGTGTGTTGATTTTCATTTCCTTTTATCATTTTTGCTAAATGATCTAAATAAACGGGTCGTTGAAAGCCATTTAAGTAAGGAGTTAAGTTGTTTGGGATGTTATAGGATGCCTTAAAAGCCATGTCTTGTAAAACCTCAAATCCAAATAGGGAAGGAAAACCCTGAAGTTCTATGAGTTGTGGAATATATTCGCCTTGTTCATTTAAAGTAATGGCAAAATCCATAACCAAACAATCTGGTATACGAGATTCATTTGGGACAAAGAAATTTTTATTTAATGCAGGGTAGGTGTTCGTTTGAAAATCATTTGATAAAATGTAATCAATCACATGCGCTCCTGTTTCAAGTAAATGTTTTTTAAATTCATTTGATATGAAAATTGGGGTTTCAGCCATTCTAAATTTGGTTGCACCAGGGTATCTGCTTTCAAAATAGTTTAGATACGACTCATATTGATGAGTTGTAAACTGTTTATTGAAATGTGCGCGAATGTCTGCAATCATGACAGCAATTTATCTAAAAAATTAGGAATAAAATTTTGATAAGTATTTTCAATGGTATCAGGACGCTCTAATAATTGCATGGTGTTTTCCCACTTTAATATGCCAAATTCATTGATCATTGAATTTTTAATATCACTACGATTAAAATAGGGTATTAATTTTTTTGCATCTCCTTCGGGATGAAATTGAACTCCATACATATTGGGACTAAATTGTATTCCCATAATGGCACGCTCTAAAGGGACTTCTGGTCTTTGTTTTTCTAATGCTATAATCTTAGCGCCCATTTTTTTGAGAATGTCATCTTGGGGCTCTATGATTTGATAAAGCCTACTTTCCAATGTAAAAAATGGATCTGGAAGCCCCTCAAATAACGAATCGGTTTGGGTATAATGAACAGGTAATACCCCTAGTTGTTTTGATTTTCTTAAACATACATTTCCTAAATTGAAATGTCTGCACGCAATTTGAAAGCTATGACAAATGAGTAATACTAGTTTTTTAGATTTTAAAATAGTATTTAGCCATTGTGTGTACTTGATATCCCAATTTAAATGTTGACTATCTAAAGGGGAACCAGGTCCTCCGCTTGACAAATAAATATCAAAATCGAGGGAAGGTATTTCCTGTTTTTTTCTTACTTCAAACACTTGATATTGAATGAGTAATTTCTTTCTTTTCCCCCAAGTGGTGACAATATCAATTAAACAATTAATACCCATATTGGCATTCCCATCGTTCATGTCCAAGATGGCTACTTGAATGGGAGTCATGGACATTATAGGTAA